>NZ_JACSQZ010000020.1 GCF_014836325.1 Clostridium gallinarum | reverse complement strand
TAAGACTTTAATTTCTTGTTTTAACTTATATATTTCATTATTTCTTAACTCTTTGTCATCTTTATATTCCTTAACTTCTTCGCTATATGAATTATTTTTATTTTCTTTATTATTAATTATAAAATCCTTTGGATGATATAAATATAAATCAACTCCCAATGTTCCATAAAGCTTAACCTCATTTATAGTTAACATTCTAATATCACTTATATAAGCATTATATCCTTCTATAATATTTATATTTTCATTTATAAATTTTTTAGGTCTATCCCATTTCATAATATTAAAAGTTGAATAATATATACTATTATCTTCTATCCAGCATGCACAAAGTCTACCTTCTTCTTTAAATATTAATGGGTCCTTTAATTCATTTTCTCCACTATATAAATTGTAACTTTCAATCCCATTTAATTGGCTTATTACTACATGATCTAAAGAATAAACAAAATTTTCTTTTGACTTATTAAGAATATTAATATTATTATCATCTATCTGTACTTCAAAATATATTTCTTCTCCTTGAATTCCATAAAGCCTTTTTGAAGCACCCCACTTATTTCTTTTATATATAGAATAATTTAATGATATTTCATCGCCTTCATCTGATAAGTAAAATAAGTAAATTTCGGTCTTATTATTTATGTTAATTAGATAATATTCTTTTAACTCGGACTTTAAAATTATATCTTGTAATTTATTAATAGTAACTTTATTTCCATTCCATATACAATGCATTAATATTCCATGATCACTACCATCTTTACTATATAACACAAAAAATATATGCATTATTGCTCCAACTATTTCTATTTTTATGCTTTCTATATCATAATTATCATTTTCTATGTTATACAAAACTTTTCCAAGCCATTGTTTTTCCTTTAAAGTACAGTATCTTAATTCGCCTTTTATATTTGAATATACTATATGGATTCCTTCATTTTCATCTACAAATAATCCAAAGCTAGTTATCCTACTATCAATTAAATTATCTTTTGTCCATTTTCCTTCTCTATACATTATTCTATATATTAATTCACCATCTTCATTAATTAAAAATTTCCATAATCTTTCCTTATAGTCAACATATAGCCATGGATATACTCTTCTCATAATCACCCTCTCCTTTATAAACCTTCAAAATATATAAAACTTATTTATATATAAACTGCTTATAAAATTATATTTATAAATTTAAATTATTATGCGCCATTACTTTATAAAAAGTTATTATTTTACATTCTTTTAATATCACCACTTTCACTTAATTTCATATCATATATTGTGAGTATTAAAATAAGATTATATTATTTTATAAAGGAGGATATATATGTCCATTAACTTTAAAAAATTTGTACCTAAGCCTGGACTAGTAAATAAACAAGGTCGTTTGCCAGATCCAGCTGAATTGGTATGTATTGAAGTCCCTAAGGTATTCGATCAATGCTTAATAAAAAGATGCTTAGTTTATGCAGAGGGACCAGATACAACCACAACAGACTGTGAATTAAGAAGTGATCCACTTATTAATCCTAAAAGATATATTTCTAGTAAGGATTTTAAAATTTCATTATTGAATGTAGATAAAATTCCACTAAAAAATAATCCAGACTTTAAAAAAATAGTTCTACATTATTTAATTTCTTTTTATGCAGACTATATTGACTGTGATGGAAGAACT
Organism: Clostridium gallinarum; assembly: GCF_014836325.1. Lineage (GTDB taxonomy): Bacteria > Bacillota > Clostridia > Clostridiales > Clostridiaceae > Clostridium > Clostridium gallinarum. The sequence goes on along the minus strand of NZ_JACSQZ010000020.1, from coordinate 47,630 downwards.
AAAAGTGAATTCTTTGAAATTAATAGAGTTGATGTAATAGGAAAATTCTATTGTCCAGATTCAATTTCTCAGGCTACAACTACTCTTGAAGAATATCAATGTGATAAAAATATTATTAAACTTGAAATGGTTGCTGATGCATTAAATGGTGAAATACTTACAGATGAACATGGAGATGAAGTTCTAGATATAACTTTAGGTTATTATATAATTGTTAAATGTGAGCTAGTAGTACAATTATTAATTCCTGCTTATGATTATTGTCCAGTACCAAGAGTACCATGTGAAGAAGAACCAGAAGAAGATCCATGCGAAATATTTGAACGCGCACCAATTCCTAAATTCTATCCTGATCAAAATTTAGAACCATTATTCCCAGATCCTGATTGTATAGATGAAGAGGATATACTTTAAACTATTTTCTACTTAATAAGTAGTAGTTTTAATAAAAATTATAATTTTATACTTTTATAAAAGTTATTAAAATAGTGGGCTACCTTTCAGTATCCCACTTAATTTTTATTTCTTTAATATTTCTTCTACAATTTTACTTGCTACTATCATTCCACTTTGAAGTTCACCTTGCTGGGTTCCATGTTTTCCAGATGTATTTTCACCAGCAAAAAACAATTTATTATTAAATTCAGGTTTACTAATTCCATAAGAATATAAAGTTTTCTCTTCTGGTTTAAACATTGTTGAATATCCCCAAATATACCTTATATCTTCCCAAGATAATACATTATAATCTAATAATATGCTATCTATATATCCACTCGGTAAATTATGAATTCTTTCTATATACTTTATTGTATCTTGAATTTTTATTTCTTCATCTAAATTTGTAAAACCTACAGATTTATCAGACAATCCATAACTTGCAAGTAAAACTACTGATTCATTAGTTTTTTCTGAAAAATAATAAATCGAATATACTGGTAAATCTGTTATTAATCTTCCATATTTAAATTTATCTTCATTACCTTCTTCTTTCCAAAACTTATTCTTTAAATATAAGTATATCTTTTGTGAATTTACTAAATTTATATCATCTATAGCTCTTAATTTAACACTACTTATATTTGTTTTAATTAATATTCTCTTTAAATTTCTAATAGGCTCTGTATATATTACATAATCAAATTCATCTTTATATAAAATATTATTTTCTAAATCTTTATATTTCAAATTAATTTTTTCTATGCAATCTATTTCTTCTATAGAAAATCCAAATTTTATATCAACCTCCCCTAATATTTCTTTATTTATATTAATATACACTTGTGATTCATTATTAATAAGAGCTTCATATATAGCAAAAGGAAGCTTTATCATTCCACCTTTTATAGCATAATTATTTTTAAAATCCAATGTATATTCTTGTTCTAAAATTTCTATTAAACTATAGTTAAAATACTCTTTATTTCCTAGTAGATATCCTATAAGATTTATAGCATCTTCACTGTATCCTTCTTTTTCATATATCTTTTTTAAAGTTAGCTTATCTAATTCTATAATTTTCTTAGAATAAACTTCTTTAATCGATATTAATTCTTCTCTCTCTTTTGGACTTAAATATTTTATATATTTATTTAAAACCTTTAGATAATCCTTTCTATTTAATTTTTTTATATCCTCTTCAGTTAAATCATATTTGGCATATACATTTTTAAGCTTCTTATTTTCTATAATACTATCCAACGAATCTCTTAGATAATAATAATTAATATCTGTATTAATTACTTCTGTTTCTAAATTAAAAAGATTTATATAATGCCATGTAGTATAATGTGATATGGGAATGCTAGTTTCTCCAAAATCCCCATATTTATTATTAACTCTATCAAAGTAATAAGTGTATGTTCTTCCACCTATCCTTCCACTTTGTTCAAAAATTGTAACATTACACCCTATTTTTTTTAATTCAAAAGCAGCGGAAAGTCCTGAAAGACCTGCCCCTACTATAGCCACTTTAATATTTTTACCTAATTCACTTTTGCAAATATTAATAATTTCCTCTGGCGGACTCATAAGTCTTATAATATTTTCTAAATCTTCAATTCTATTTTCTTTCTTTAGTTCATCTTTTAAAATATTATATCTATCATAATCACTAGGATTATAATCCTTATTTATTTTATTATCTCCTGGCATAACTTCACATCCTAAAGTGTTTATTACATATAATAAATATATGTATATTTTTCATCTAATTAGATTTATAAATTTTTATTAAATACTTTACTAATTCTTCTATGTCGTTACTAGTATTAAAACACCCTGGACTAACTCTAATTGTTCCTAAGTATTCAGTTCCAATTACCTTATGAATCAAAGCTGCACAATGATAGCCTGTCCTAATTGCAATTCCAGCTTCATTTAATTCCTCTCCTACTCTTGAAGCATCTACCCCGTCTATATTAAAAGACAATACAGATAAATTATTATTTAATGCTTTCGTTCCATATATTTTAACAAAGGATAGTTTTTTTAATTCCTTTAGAAGGTGCTCAATTAATAACATTTCTTCTTTATAAATATTAGCTATCCCTATTTTTTTTATAAATTTTACACCTTCACAAAGCCCTGCTATTCCTGGAGTATTTAAAGTTCCACTCTCTAACTTATCTGGAAGTTCAATAGGCTGATTCATTGAATTAGAACTACTTCCTGTTCCTCCTTCTTTTATGGTTTTTAAATTTAACCCTTCTCCTATATAAAGTCCTCCCGTTCCTTGAGGTCCTAAAAGTCCTTTATGTCCTGGGAAAGCAAGTAAATCTATATTATCTCTTTTTACATCTATATCTATACATCCAGCACTTTGGGATGCATCTACCATAAATATTACTCCATATTTTTTTGCTATTTTCCCTATTGTATTGATATCTTGTACACTTCCTAAAACATTTGATGCATGATTAATAACTATTGCTTTAGTATTATGTTTAATTTCATCTTTTATATCCAAAGGATTAATAAAACCAGCTTTATCACAAGCTATTAATGTCACCTCCACACCTATTTTTGACATAGTTTTAAGTGGTCTTAAAACTGAATTATGTTCTATTACTGTACTAATTACATGATCTCCTTTATCTAAAATTCCTTTAATACCTATATTTAAAGCTTCAGTAGCATTTGATGTAAAAATTATATTAAAAGGATTATCTATATTAAATAAATCAGAGATTAATTCTCTTGTTTCCATGACCTTTAGAGAGGACTCAATTGCCATATCATGAGAAGCTCTTCCTGGATTTGAACAGTAATTTTTCATACACCTCATTACTTCATCATATACTTTTGAAGGCTTTGGAAATGATGTAGCCGCATTATCTAAATAAATCATTTTACCACCTTATATTACTTAATCTAATACATTATATTAAAAATAATAATTTTTAGTTCTATATAATTAAATTTAATAGTATTTATAACAAATTTAATAAAGATGGATTTACATTAATAAATCCATCTTACTATATAGTTTCTACTATTAACCTTATATTAGAGTTTATAACCTTTAAAGTTCCTGTTGTTACTTCATTATTTACATTATATATAACTATATAACTATAGCATCCCTTACAAATTTCATTATCTACTAAAAAAACAGAAAAATATTCTTTGAAATCTCCTGTTACTGCATATCTATAAATATTTCCTATAAGCTGCATACTATTATTTGTTTCATCTTTTCGATATATACCTATATTCATAACTACATAATTGGTATTATCAGCTATTACATTAGCTGAATAATCAATATTAACTTTACATATATTTTTATTAGAATTATCTAATTTTATAATATTCGCTATATATTCTCCAGTTCTATTTATATTAAAATTTCTTAAATCACTACACTTCATTATGAAATTAGAATTTATTATAATATTCACCTCTTTTTAAAAAATCGTTACCCTTAAATTTGAATTATTTAATATAGCTATTCCACTTGATATACTATTAGTATTTTCAACAACTGCTATATATTTGAAATTTTCTTCTGAAACTTCATAGTCACATAAAAAAAATGATTGTATATTTATTATTTGAGGAATTATTATAATATTCCTAGTACTTCCTATTGGTTGCGGAATAAAATTTTTACTTATTTTATATAATTTAAAATCTAATGGTCTAAAAAAATTAATATCATTAGAATCTACATTAACAGAATAATCAACTATAATGTGTTTACATCTTTCAATATTTAATTTAACATTAACTTCAGCTACTACATACTCTTTTATTTCATTATTTATTAATATTCTTCTTGGATCTCCACTTTTTATATAAATAATATTATTAAAATCAATCATTTTTTCTTCCTTCTAAATCATTTTTAAATATTACTGCTAAATATGAATCTAAAATTTTAATAGTATCTTCTACAAATGCAGAATTATTTTTTACTTCAACAAAATATTCTACATCTCCATTAATTAAATCCTTATCACAAATTATAAATTTTAATGAGGAAAAATTTACTCCTGGAAAAGCTAAATAACTATCTCCTACAGGTAAAAAATTAAAAGAAAATTTATATCTTTTATATAAATTAAACACTATAGGGGTATTTACCCTATAATTACTTATATCTAAATAAGCAGTATATTGTACACTTATTTCATCACTACATATACTCCTCAATCTTATAAAAGAAGATATTTTGCTATTCCCTCCTTTTACTTCCATAGATGAATAACCACTACATTTAATATAAAGTTTTTTATTATCTTCTTTTTTTATCATATATTTCTCCATTCTAAAAATTTTCAATTAATATAATAAATTTAAATAAAGGGACTTTTATATAGTCCCCTTATTTAATATTTTAATTATTTATCTCTTCTACATTTATTACAACTATTTTGACAAGTTACTATTGCATTTAATGATGAGTTATTAAATGCTGCTCCTGCTGTAGCCCCAACAACACCAGAAATTGTTGCAACAACTGTATAAGTGCAACACTCATCAAAACAACTATCGTTATCACAAATAGTAAATGATGGGTAAACTGGTCCTGGTAATGCTAATGCTGTTGATACTAGTCCAACTACAGGCCATGAAGGTCCAACTGGAGTTGGAGTTAATTGATTTTTACATTGCTTGTATACTTGTAGACTTATTCCTCCAGTTACTATAGAAACTGTTGAAGTAAATGCTCCTGAGAAAGATATTCTAACAACAGGATCACATAAACAAGAAGTATCTAAATTAAGTGAAGCAATTGTTATATTAGTAGTACCTGTAGTTACAACTGGTAGCTGTACAGTACTAGGACATCCACATTTTAAAATAGTTGGACATTTCTCTTCTTCTCTCTTTTTTTCTTTTCCACATGGATCATAATATCCTCTTGACATTGAATTCATAAATAGAATCCTCCCTTTTATAATTAAGTTTTATAGTGTTTTAAATTAGTATTAATAGTTTTTTAATATTCTTATAAATAATATTCTTATTTTTGCTTTTGTTCATATTTTAATTAACTATCTTTCGACTTCATCATATTCTTGGAATAATGGCTCTAAGTTCTGATCTGGATAGAACTTAGGAACTGGAGCTCTTTCAAATCTTTCACATGGATCTTCTTCTGGCTCTTCTTCACAAGCTTCTTTTGGTACTGGACAGTAATCATATGCTGGAACTAAAAGTTGAACTAAAAGTTGACATTTAACTACTATAAAGTATCCTAAAGTAATATCTAAAACTTGATCTCCTGCTTCATCTTCAAGTATTTGTCCATCTAATGCTTCTGCTACCATTTCAAGTTTTATTATATTATCTTCTACACAATTACACTCTTCATCACTAGTTGATGTTATTTGAGCTATAGAATCTGGGCAATAAAACCTTCCTATAATATCTGTCCTATAAATTTCATAAAATTCACTTTGAGTTGCTCCATTTTCATCGATATAATCTGAATAAAAACTTATTACATAATTAAGAATTATCTTTTTAAAGTTGGGATCTAATTTTAATGGAATTTTATCAACTGATAATAATTTAACCTTAAAGTCCCTACTAGAAAGATATCTTTTAGGATTAACTAGAGGATTACTCCTTAGCTCTTCATCAGTAGTTACAGTATCTGGTCCTTCGGCATATACCAAACACCTCTTTATTAGGCATTGATCAAATACCTTAGGAACTTCGATACAAACTAACTCTGATGGGTCAGGTAAACGTCCTTGCTGGTTTACTAATCCAGGGCGTGGCACGAATTTCTTAAAGTTAATGGCCATATATTCTCCTTTCACAAAAACTATAATACTTCAAATTAATTTATTAATTATAGTACATATTATGTCGGAATATAAAAGTTGTGATATTAAATAATAGTAATTTGCATTTTTATATTTTATTTTTTATTAAGTATTAATATTTATAATAAATATAAAAACCCTATAATGTAGACTTTTTTATTATCTACACTATAGGGTACATTCTATTAATTAATACAGTTTTTATTATTTATTTAACGCTTCTAATAATTCATCTAAATTTAATCCATGAACATTTGCAGCATCTTCAACGCTTTCTGCTTGAGATGAAGGGCATCCTATACAACCCATTCCAAAGCTCATTAATATTTCTGCAGCATTTTCCTTTATTCTTACTACTTCACCTATTGTCATATCCTTAGTAATCATTACTATCACCTATCCTTATATTTATTTTAAAATTACTATTTAATTTTAAATGCATTAAATTTTATATGCAATATTTTTCCTTTAATTCTGATAAAATTAATAAATTTTCATTTTTTATATTAATGAAATTATCTTCAAAATTAACACATTCTGAGTTAATTAAATTTATGGTTTCTTCTTTTAAGCTTCTTTGTGCAAATTTATAAATTACATTATCCTCTTTATGAATATGTCTTTCTAAAAGATTTGTATATGAAATTGCATTTGCTATTATATCTAATTTAGCCTCTTCATTTCCATTTCTAAAAGAATTTAAAGCTTCTTCTAAACTTGAAATATATAACCTTCCAAGATCATGTTCTACTAACATTCCATACTTAACTACTTTTTCTGCTGTTTCACCTATTTCATCTACCATCCTATTAAACAGCATTATTTCTTCTTTTTTATGATGATGAGAATCAGCATAATTTTTTATAAAGTAAATTATTTTATTAAATTCTTCATAGTTAATCTCATTACCTTCTAATACAGAAAAACATACTTTTCTTACTATCTTTAGCATAACCTTTATATTTTTATGCTCTTCCATCATTAATTCAATTGCATTCATATAATTACCTATGCTCTTTCTATTGAAAATTTATTATTTCCTAGGAAATTATATTTATAATTGCTATTAACTTCTTTTACAAAGCTTTCAACCCATAAATTTCTTAATTCATAAAATAACTCTACGTCTCCGCCGACCTTATCCCAAATATCTTTATGAACGCAAAGCATTCTTTTCCATAAAACTTTATTTTCTTCTTTTTCAATAACTTCATTTACTCTATCACATGGCATTCCATCTAAGATATAGTCATTCATAGCATTAAATATATCAATTGCATTATTTAAGTCCTTACCTTCTTCTAATGCTTCCTTACCAGCTTTTATACCTTGCTTTTTGTATAACTCTTCTAACTTTTCTTTACTTCCTTCTTTTTCAGTAAGTTTAACTGTCCAAGTTGCAAGTCTATACTCTGCTCTATGAATTTTATCTTGTAACCAACCATGTATATTAGAAGTATCTATCATTTCTTCTAAAGGAAGCTTAGGTAATCTTTCACCATAGCTACTATTAATTTCTCTTGATAAATTATCTACATCTAATCCTTTTTCTTTAGCTAGTTTTATTATTTCTTCTTCAAGATCTTCAAACCAAACTATTTTGTTAAATAACCAATAATGTATTTTTCCTAAAAATAAACTCATATTATTCCTCCAACAATTTAATTTTATGTACATAGTTTAACATAAGTTATATTGCTATTCAGTAACTTATGTTACATATTATAATTTCTCTATTAATTCTAAATTTAATTTTTCAGCAAATTCTTCTCCAATATATCTATTTCTTAAATCTTCTGGAAGATGTGCATCTACCCCTAAAATTCTTTTTACATTATACTCTTTAGATAAACTCCAAAATTCTTCTATTGGATAGAAATTTCTTTCTCCTAAGTTATATTTAACTTTCCCTCTTTTAAATCCATTTATGTTAACTTCTACTGGTATATTTAGCCTTTCAGCAGCTTCTAATATTCTTTTAGATACTTTTATTGCATGTTCATCCCAATCTCTATATCTAACCCCAAATAAATCTGGATGTGCTAAGCAATCAAAATATCCACTTTCCATTGACTTTATAACATAATCTACATATATTTCTAAAAGCTTTGGATTTAATTTAATTGCACCTACATATTCCCATTCACCTTTGTAAGGGAAAAAATGAACTCCAAGTATTAAATAATCTACTTTATGTTTCTCTTTAAACTCATCATATAACCAATGATAATCTTCAAAATATTCACATTCTATAGCTTTTTTTATAGATATTTTATCACCATACTTTTCTTTTGCATCATCTATTTCCTTAAAATATACTTCTAAATCTTCATAGGACATTCTATTTCCATTATCTATATTTTTACCTGGGTGAGGTAAATGATCAGATATACCTATTTCATCATATCCTTCTTTAATTGCTTCTTCTATGTATTCCTCTATAGTTCCAACTGCGTGGTTGCATCTATAATTATGGGTATGGTAATTAGTTTTCATATTTTCACCTATCCTTTGTTTAAAATTATTTAAATATTTTATATTTATAATAACATATAAATTAAAAAATCTTCAAATTAACTATGTAAATAAAGTCCACCTCAATACTTGTCCCTCTATGCCCATCTTACTATCATTTAATATATAAGCACTTCTTTATTTATTTTATAATTCATAATAAACATTTCTTATTAGAAAAATTTTTCTTAACTACCTATATTTATTATACTATAATTAGAATAAATACTAAAAATTTATGAAGATAGGAATGAAAATTATGAAATTTATCGATTTAAGAAGTGATACAGTAACTGAACAACCTCTATTTATGAAAGAAGCTATGTTTAATGCTGAAGTTGGAGATGATGTTTATGGTGATGATCCTACAGTTATTAAATTAGAAGCTTTAGCTGCAAAAATTGTTGGAAAAGAAGCTGCTTTATTTGTACCAAGTGGTGCTTTTGGTAATCAACTTGCTTTATTTACTCATTGTAATAGAGGTAGTGAAGTTATAATTGCTGACTCTAATCATATTATTGCACATGAAGTTGGAGCAAGCTCTGTTATAGCTGGTGTACAATTAAGAGCTATTGATTCAATTAATGGTGTTTTAAAAGCTAAAGATATAGAAAAAAGAATTAGATTTGAAAATGAGGATATTCATTTTCCTTCTACCTCTTTAATATGTGTTGAAAATGCTCATTCAAGCGGTAATGTTTTAAACCTTGATGAAATGAAGGAAATTTATGATACTGCAAAAAAATATAATCTACCAGTTCATCTAGATGGTGCAAGAGTATTTAATGCTGCTACATATTTGAATGTTGATGTTAAAGATATTAGTAACTATTGTGATTCAATTATGTTTTGTCTATCTAAAGGCTTATGTGCCCCTGTCGGCTCTATTTTAGCTGGGAATAAGGATTTTATAGCTAAAGCAAGAAAGAAAAGAAAATTAATGGGTGGTGGACTTAGACAAGCTGGTTTCCTAGCTGCTGCTGGTATAGTTGCATTAGAAGAAATGAGTAAAAGACTAAATGAGGATCATGATAATGCTAAGTTACTTGCTGAAGAATTAAATAAACTTCCTGAAATAGATGTAGATTTAAACAACTTAAAAATAAACATGGTATTTTTTAAATTTAATGATAATTCCATAAATACTAAAGCATTAGTTAATTATTTCTTAGAAAATAACATTAAAATAAATGATGTAGAAAATGGACTTATGAGATTTGTTACTCATTATTGGATATCAAAAGACGATGTATTTAAGGTAGTTAATACTTTAAAAGAATTTTTATCTAAAAGATAAATCAAAATAGTCTGTGTAATTCTTTAATTATATCTTAAAGTTTACACAGACTATTTTTTTATATATTATCTCTTAGTTTTTAAATTAATCATGTCTCCATATATTGGTGTTGCTAATCCAAAACCACCTGATACATCTATAATTTGACCTGTTGTATATGCTGCTTCATCACTAGCAAGATATACTACTGTTGCTGCAATCTCTTCTGGTTCTCCCATTCTTTTAATTGGTATATGTTTTAAGAAAAACTCTTTAAATTCTTCAGTTAAACCGTCTTTAACTGCATCAGTAGCAGTCATACCTGGTAATACTGCATTACAACGTATATTATCTCTAGCACATTGAACAGCTATAAGCTTTGTTAAATAATTTATTGAAGCTTTACTTGTAGTATAAGCAATTTGTGAAATATCTGGAACTATCCCTCCAATTGAAGATATATTAATTATAGATCCTCCACCATTTTTACTCATATATTCTATTGCTTTTTGTGAAGATATAAATACACTAGCTAAATTTGTATCAATAGTATTTATATATTCTTCATAAGTTGTATTTTTAATATCTAAATCTAATTTAGGATTAGATGTACCAAAGTTGTTAACAAGTACATCTATTTTACCTTCATTTTTAACTGCTTCTTCGATCATAGAAACATAAGTATCTTTCTTATATGCATCATTATATACTGTTTTTACTCTATAACCTTTATCATTTAGTTCTTTAGCTACTTCCCCTGCTTTTTCTAAGTTACGAGCTGCCATATAAACTATAGCACCTTCTTTAGCACAAGCTTTAACTATAGCTAAACCAATTCCTCTAGTTGAAGCTGTTACTAATACAACTTTATCTTTTAATCTCATAAGAGCACTCTCCCTTCTTCCCTAAAATTAATTAAGGAAAAAACTCCTTTAGGAGTTTTTTAAATAAATTTTAATAGTCTGATTTTTAATCTATTAATATTTCTATATATTATTTTTATTATATCCCCTTTTATTATCATAGTAAACACCTATTTTATATATAATAATGTATATATTTATACAAATTATCTACAAATTATACATTTAATTCGTTTCCTATCTAAAAACTATTCTATTCTTAATTTTTGAAAATATACTTACGAGATTTATTACTCATTAATCCATTCTTAATGATATAATAAACCTACTTCCTTTATTAACTTCACTTTCTACATCAATTTTACCATTTGAGAGCTCCACAATTCTCTTAACAATAGCTAGGCCTAATCCATACCCCTTACTCCCTCTTGAATTATCCTCCTGATAAAACTTATCAAATATATACTCTTTAACTTCATCAGTCATACCAATTCCTTCATCTTCTATATAAACCTTGATTAAATCAATACTTTTTTCTATGTTAATTTTAATTTGTGTATTTTCATTTGAAAATTTAATAGCATTTTCAATAATATTTGTCCATACTTGTATAAAAAGCTCTTCGTCACCATAATAATATGTTTTCGGTAAATTTAGATTAAAATCAATATTCTTTTCAATCCATTTATTTTGTAATAATAATATTGACTTTCTTATATTTTCATCTAAAGAAAATTTACTCTGATTTTCTAAAACATCCTGATTTTCAAGTTTAGATATTCTTAGAATATTACTTGATAAATTTTCAAGTCTTTTTGATTCATCAATTATAATATTTATATACTCTTCTCTATCCTTATCTTTTAAATTATTATTCTTAAGTATTTTAGCAAAACCTTGAATAGAAGCAATAGGAGTTTTTAGTTCATGAGAAATATTATTTACAAAATCCTTTTGTATATAAGCTGTATTTTTTAACTTTTTTGTCATTTCATTAAAGTGAAAAATTAATTGAGCTATTTCATCTTTTTCTTTTGTTTGTAAATATATATCAAAATTTCCTTCTGCTACTTCATTCATAGCCTTAGTTATTTTTTTTATTTCCTTAACAACTATTGTTGAAATAAAACATAAAGAAGTTACACAAATTATAAAGCTAATTGATAGAATTAAAAATTTTATTCCATGAAATTCTTTTAAAAGTAAAATTAAATTTTTACCATTCTTAGAAATCATTTTATTTATTATTGGTGAAACCACAAAAAAAGTAATTATATTACTCAAAAGTATAGTTGTAAAAAAGTATATTATTATCTTACCTTGAAGCGTATTTCTAAAGTAATTATATATTTTTCTCATATCATTTTCTCCGCTTTATATCCTAATCCTCTAACTGTAATAATTTTAAACTCCTCAAGATCTCCTAATTTTTCTCTTATTCTTTTAATATGTACATCTACTGTTCTCTCATCACTTTCTATATCTACACCCCATATTTCTTCTATTAATTGATGTCTAGTAAATATTTGTTTAGGATAGCTTAACAATTTAAACAATAAATAAAACTCTTTCTTAGTCAGTTCAATAATCTTTTTTTCTTTAGTAATTGTTAATGTATTATAATCTAGCACTACGTTTCCAATAACAAGTTTATGATCATTTGATATTTTGGCTCTTCTTAATAAAGCATTTATTCTAAGTAACATTTCATCTAAATCTATTGGCTTTACAATATAATCATCTGCACCTATTAAAAATCCCTTTTTCTTATCTTCAAAGCTTTCTTTTGCCGTAACCATAATTATAGGTAAATCATAATTAAATCTTCTCAACTCTTTTACTAAATCATAACCATTAACTTTGGGCATCATTATATCACATAATACTAAATCTATATGATATTCAAAAAAAATTTCTACTGCTTTTTCTCCATCTTCCGCTAAAAATACCTCAAAGCCATTTTCCTTTAAAAATACTTCCATTAATCTTCTTAAATTTTTCTCATCCTCTACAATTAATATATTAATCATTTATCCACCTCTAATATAAAAAATTGTTACTAAAGTTCTTATTCATTTAAAATATTAAATTTATGTATAGATTATAATTTCCTAAAGAGTAAAATAAGAATATCATATTGTTGTAAGGTGTAAATATTACAAGTTACAACAATATGATATCACCATTTACATATATAAATTTCTAAAGCATTGATATTGTTTCATTCATTTTTAATTCTAATAGTATATTTATATACTTTAAATACTAAACAAAACAATAATAAAATATCTTACTCAGTTCTTAATGCTTCTACAGGATCCTTTTTAGATGCCATCTTAGCTGGTATAGATCCACCAATCATAGTTAAACATACACTTATAATTACTAATATTATAGCATGAACAGGATTTAGTACTGCTACTCCTTTTAAATCAGTAATCTTGTATAATATACTATTCGTAGGGAAGGTTAATAGGTATGCAATTAATATTCCTAAAATACCAGAACAACTACCAACTATAAATGTTTCTGCATTAAACACCCTAGTAATATCTTTCTTTCTGGCTCCTAATGCCCTTAGAACTCCTATTTCTTTAGTTCTTTCTAATACAGATATATATGTTATTATACCTACCATAATTAATGAAACTATTAATGATATAGCTGCAAAAGCTATTAATACCATAGTTATTGCATCCATAATTCCCCCTGATAAACTTACAAATGTACTTGCCATATCATTGTATATTACTACATCATCTTTTTCTTTTCCAGCATTCCAATTATCTAAATAATCAGTTACAGCTTCTTTAGTAGTAAAGTCTTTAGGATATAAAGTTATCATATATGGAGTTGAAGTTGCCCCTATAGAAGCAAGTACATTTTCTTTAGTATTTGAATTTGCTGAATTCATTCTATCACTTTCTTTATCAAAGCTTTCGCCAGTAAATACATTATAAACTGCTGATTCTTGAGCTTTTACAACTTCTGAACTTTTTGCATCCTCAATAAAATATTGACTTAATTCATCTGAATAAGCTATACCTGCTGATAATACCGGAATAGTAACATCCTTCTTTACTCTTAAAATTCCTGTAATTTTTAAAGGAATAGCTCTTTCATTATTATATATTTCACTCATATCTGTTGGATTTCCTGCTAAAGTAAAGTAATTTCCCACCTTAGTATAATAATCATTATTTAAAATTGCTCTAATTTCATAACCAATTATATCATTAAAATTAATTTCATCTTTATTACTATCTATTCCTAATGCATCTAATACTGCTGTATCTATCTTATTATACTCATCAACTACTAATACTAAATCATTCATAGTTTCAGGATAATCTCCTGCAAGTAATTCATATGAAGTTTCTAGATATCCTTCAGAGCTATTATCTAAATTTATTGGATAAGAAGATAAATTTAAATCCGAAGCATTAATTGGTGTTGCAACACTTCCATCACTTTTCAATAAATTCATATTTACTAATCTAGTAAATGAAATTCCAGAAAGTAATGAACCATCTATGTCTTCAATATATTTTACATATTCATCAGTCAACTTATTAGTATGCATAAATGTATTTTCTTGACTATTGTATGGATATATTACATTAGTATCTGGATACTTACTTTCATCTTCAGTATCTTCTCCTAATACCTCTTTTCTCATTTCTTTACTTTGTTCCATCATTTGATTTATATCAACTTCAGCTGCCTTTTGTGTTATCATTATCGGGAATCCTGATAGTGTATCTGACTCAAATATATCAATTTGCTTATCAAATCCATTTGATAGAGATAAAATCAATGCTATTCCAATAATTCCAATACTAGATGCAAAAGCAGTTAATAAAGTTCTCCATTTTTTTGTTCTAATATTCATCCCTGATAGCTTTAACGCAGTTACAAAGCTCATGCTTGTTTTCTTAAGACTATAGGCTGAATTACTTTTTTCTTCTTCTAAAGGATTTGAATCTGAAATAATATTTCCATCTCTAAACTCTACTATTCTATCAGCATAATCTCTAGCAAGTTCTGGATTATGAGTTACCATTATTACTAATTTATCTTTTGCTATATCTTTTATAAGCTCCATGATTTGAATACTCGTTTTAGTATCTAAGGCACCTGTAGGTTCATCTGCTAAAATTATATCAGGATCATTAGCAAGTGCTCTTGCTATAGCAACTCTCTGCATTTGTCCTCCTGATAATTGGTTAGGTCTCTTATGCACATGATCTTTAAGTCCAACTCTCTCTAAAGCTTCTAATGCTTTTTTATGCTTTTCTGTTGATGAAATACCACTTAAAGTCATTCCCATCTCAACATTATCTAATATACTTAAATGACCTATTAAATTATAGCTTTGAAATATAAATCCTATACTGTTATTTCTGTATGCATCCCACTCTGAATCCTTAAATTCCTTTGTAGATTTTCCATTGATAATTAAATCTCCACTATCATATTTATCTAATCCACCTATTACATTAAGACAAGTAGTCTTACCTGACCCACTTGGCCCTAATATTGCAACAAATTCACTTTCTCTAAAATTTAAACTTACCCCATCTAAAGCAACTTGTTTAAAATCACCTGTTATATATGACTTTTTAATATTTTTTAGCGATAGCATGCTTCTCCTCCTACAATTTTTTCTGCAATAATTTTTATTTAATTTTTAATACATTTACTATAATATTTTAGTATTATGAACTAAATATGAAATTATTAAATATATTTATAATTATAACCATTATTTTAACCACTAATATGTAAAAAAAGAGTAATTCATTAAAAATTACGAATTACTCTTTTATATATATTTTTTTATATTAGGTATTATCTATTATAACTTCCTTCCCAAACAATTTCTCTATACTTGTCTGGATCAGTATCTCCTTCAGTACTAAATAAAAGTACTTTTGAATTTTCGTCTAAGCCAATAGATTCTTTTAAATCTTTGTATTCTGGATTTGTCATTAACTCATATACAAGACCTAAAGTAACAGCACCTGATTCTCCAGATATTACTTTATCATCTCCAGTTATTGGGTTTCCAAGAACTCTCATTCCATTTGCAGCAACATAGTTTGGTGCTGAAACGAATACCTTTGAATAATTCTTTAATACTTCAAAACCAGTTATATTAACTTCTCCACATGCAAGTCCAGCCATTATTGTTGGCATATCACCACCAACAGCTCTTGGTTTTCCATCATTAGCTATAGCTGATTCATAATAGCATGCAGCTTCTTGAGCTTCTACTACAACAGTTGTTGGACAATCTTCTCCAAATACTGATGCAAAGAACCCTTGAATTCCACCAGCTAATGATCCAACACCAGCTTGTAAGAAAATATGAGTTGGTCTATTTACTTTATAATCATTTCTTAATTGTTCTAAAGCTTCTAATCCCATAGTTCCATATCCTTGCATTATCCATGCAGGTATTTCTTCATAGCCTTCCCACGCTGTATCTTGAACTACTACTCCATTATGCTCATCTGCATACTTAGCAGCTAATCTTACTGCATCATCATAGTTCATATCAGTAATAGATGCATCAGCACCTTCTTTTCTAATATTTTCAAGTCTAGTTAAAGAAGAACCCTTTGGCATATAAACTACTGATTTTTGTTTTAATCTATTTGCAGTCCAAGCAACTCCTCTACCATGATTTCCATCAGTTGCTGTAACGAAAGTAATATCTCCAAGCTTTTCTCTAATTTCATCTGAAATTAATTTTTCATATGGTAAATCATTAATATCCATATCTAATCTTTGTGCTAAATATTTAGCCATTGCAAAGGAACCACCAAGTACCTTAAATGCATTTAATCCGAATCTATATGATTCATCCTTTAAATAAATTCCACTAACACCTAATCTTTTACTTAAATTATCTAAATTAACTAATGGTGTTACACTATATTCTGGAAAACTCTTATGAAAATTTCTTACCTTATTAATTTCTTCATTACTTAAGAAATCTAAGCTAACTTCGCTTTTAGGCATTGTATTTTCTTTCCACAAAATCTTTTCTGACATTTTATTTCCCCCCAAAACTATTTACTTATTCTTGTACCAGTTTTACCTAGTATTCCATCTTTAGCCTTTTCTAATAATGTTATTAAGGCTTGTCTTCCTTCTTTTGATTGAGCAAAGTCTATACCAGCTTCAACTTTTGGCTTCATTGATCCTGGTGCAAAATGACCTTCTTCAACATAAGTTTTCATTTCTTCTACAGAAACATTATCTAACCATTTTTCATTTTCTTTACCATAGTTTATAGCAGCCTTTTCTACAGCTGTTAATATTATTAAGAAGTCTGCATCTAATTCTTTTGCTAATGTAGCACTTGCAAAATCTTTATCAATAACAGCACTTGCTCCTCTTAAATGGTTTCCTTCTTTAAGAACAGGAATACCACCACCACCGCAAGCAATTACAACACTTCCTGAATCCACTAAACTTTTAATAGTCTCAATTTCTACAATACTTTGTGGTTTTGGTGAAGCAACAACTCTTCTATAACCTCTTCCAGCATCTTCAATAACATTGATACCATGTTCGATTAATTTATCTGCTTCTTCCTTTGTCATAAAACTTCCGATTGGCTTTGTTGGATTTTCAAATGCTTTATCATTTTTATCTACTTCTACTTGAGTAATAATTGTAGCAACAGATTTATTTATATTTCTATTTACTAATTCTTCTCTTAATGCATTTTGAAGATCATATCCTACATAACCTTGGCTCATTGCAACACAAACAGACATTGGTATTGTTGAATATTTACTATCTGTTTTTGTTAAAGCATCCATTGCAAGATTAATCATTCCAACTTGTGGTCCATTTCCATGAGATATAACAACTTCGTGTCCCTCTTCTATTAAATCAACAATAGCTTTTGCAGTTGATTTAACAGCTGTCATTTGCTCCTCTAAATTATTTCCTAAAGCATTTCCACCTAATGCTATTACAATTTTCTTTTTCATAATTCTCTCCCTCAACTTTTTTCAGAATATATGATTAGTTTGAATATTTAGGGCTTTTATCCTCTTATTTCTTGGATAAAAGCCCTTTTATTATTTAGTGTTAAAATTATTTAACTTGACGATCTTTTTTAGCTTCTTCTAACTTAGCTAAAACTTCTTGTGGGTTCTTAACCTTGCTTAAGAATATCATAGCTGCAATTACATATGGTTTGTAGCTAGCTTCTTTATAAAGAGGCTTTCTATATCTGTCAAATACTGAAGCATCAACTTCTCCAGTTTCACAACTAACACCTGTTATATCAGCTGGTAAGCAGTGTAGGTATAATGCTTCTCCATTTTTAGTTGTCTTCATTAATTCTTCAGTACATTGCCAATCTTTATGTTCAGCATTTTGTGCTAATAATTCTTTTTCTAATTCTTTAATTCCATCGAAATCGCCATTTCCATATAATTCAGTTCTCTTTTCCATAGCAACAAATGGAGCCCAGCTCTTTGGATATACGATATCAGCATCTTTAAATGCTTCTTCCATAGAGTTAGTCTTAGTGAATTTTCCACCTGAAAGTTCAGCATTCTTCTTAGCTACTTCTTCAACTTCTGGCATTACTTCATATCCTTCTGGATGAGCTAAAACAACGTCCATACCGAATCTTGTTAATAATCCAATTATTCCTTGAGGAACTGATAATGGTTTACCATATGATGGAGAATAAGCCCAAGTCATAGCTACTTTCTTACCTTTTAAGTTTTCAATTCCACCAAATTCATTGATTAAGTGTAAAGCATCTGCCATTGCTTGAGTTGGGTGATCAATATCACATTGTAAATCTACTAATGTAGGAATTTGTTCTAATGTTCCTTCTTCATATCCTTCTCTTACAGCCTTAGATACTTCTCTCATGTAAGTATTTCCTTTTCCAATATACATATCATCTCTGATACCTATAACGTCAGCCATAAATGATACCATGTTAGCAGTTTCTCTAACTGTTTCTCCATGAGCTACTTGAGATTTTCCTTCATCTAAATCTTGAACTTCTAATCCTAAAAGGTTACAAGCTGATGCAAAGCTAAATCTTGTTCTTGTTGAGTTATCTCTGAATAAAGAAATTCCAAGTCCACTATCAAATATTTTTGTTGAGATATTGTTCTTTCTTAAATCTCTTAAAGCTTCTGCAACTGTAAATACAGCTTTTAATTCATCATCACTTTTCTTCCAAGTTTCCATGAAATCATCGTTATACATTTTTGAAAAATCTAGTTGGTTAAGTTCGTTGATATGTTTGTCCATTAAAGTCATTTTAATATTCCTACCCTTCATTTATCTATATTATTTTTATTAATTCACTTTATTTTTATATGTTATTTAAACAAATTTCTATTTTGTCTTTTTACAGTAAATTGTTGGTAATGCAGCATATACAGCAGCACATTTAACTAAATCTTCTTTCCAAGTCTTTTCATTTGGAGCATGAGCTTGTGCTTCTGCACCTGGTCCAAATCCAATTACAGGTATTCCATTACGTCCCATTATTGAAACTCCATTTGTTGAGAATGTCCATTTATCAGTAAGAGGACGAGCCTTTCTCATTTCATCAGTTTGAACTGATCCACTTCTTGTTGTTCCATAAAGTCCTTCATAAGCTTCTTCCATTGCTTTTGTTACAACATGATCTTCAGGAATTACCCAAGTTGGGAAGTAGCATTCAATTGGATAAACTAATCCAGTATAGCTTGGTCTATCATAGTTATACATACTTACTGTTGCATTGTATTTCTTAACAGCTGGAAGTTGTCTAATTTCTTCTAAACAACTTTCCCAAGTTTCCCCTGCAGTCATACGACGGTCTAATGAAATTGAACATGAATCTGCAACTGCACAACGGCTTGGTGAAGTATAGAATATTTCAGAAGTTGTAACAGTACCTCTTCCTAAGAAGTTAGCTTCCTTCCATTCTGGGTTATGTTTTTCATCTAACATTTTTACTAAGCCTTTGATTTCTTTATCATCAGCAGCATCATTTTCATTAAGATCACGAATGTTAGTTAATATTTCAGCCATCTTATAGATTGCATTATCTCCTCTTTCTGGAGCTGAACCATGGCAAGAAACTCCTTGAACATCAACACGTATTTCCATACGTCCTCTTTGTCCTCTATAGATACCACCATCTGTTGGTTCTGTAGAAACTACAAATTCAGGCTTAACTCCATCTTCTTTAATTATATATTCCCAACAAAGTCCATCGCAGTCTTCTTCTTGAACTGAACCAACAACTAATGCTGTATATTCTTCATTTAAAAGACCTAAATCCTTCATTATTTTAGCTCCATAAACCCCTGAAACTATTCCACCTAATTGGTCTGAAGTTCCTCTTCCTCCAATTTCAGTTTCAGTTTCATATCCTTCATATGGATCAAATTCCCAGTTAGCTCTGTTTCCTATACCAACTGTATCAATATGAGCATCAAATCCTATTAAAGTCTTACCTGTTCCCATATATCCAAGAACATTACCTTGTGGGTCTATTTCAACTTTATCAAAACCTACAGCTTTCATTTCTTCTGCTATACGTTCTACAACACCTTTTTCTTCACAACTTTCACCAGGAATAGCAACTAAATCTCTTAAAAATTTAGTCATTTGTTTCTCATAATTTTCTGCACTTGCTTTAATTTGCTTAAAATCCATGTTTTGTTCCCCCTTTAGTTTTATATAAAATATTATTTTTTAATCTTTTCGATTCACTAATATTAATAAGCAACTTCCGTGCCAACTTTTTTTGATTGTTTTCTACCTTTTTCATTGAATTTTAATGTTATATATATCTTTTAAAAGGCAAAAAAATAAAGAATTATCATATTGATAACTCTTTATCACTTTGGTTATTTATAGTATTTTCTTAGCTTTAAAGCTATTTTATATGCTTTTTATCATTTTGATAAGACCGTTTTCATATTTTAATCTATTTTCTTTAATGCTACTGAATTTAAAATACCCCATGGCTTATTAAAATGTGGTTGGAAAAAGAAATCTAGTCTTTCATTAAATATAATTAGCTAAACATAAATATAATATTCTAGTATCTAAATATTTTGTAATATAAACTTTAACATTTTAGTTCCAACTGATATTATTTCATCTATATCAAACTCTGAAAAATCATGACTTGCTCCTTCTAAAGTAATAATATTTACCTTATTTTTCTTTTCAAGTAATTTGTTATAAAGAATTTCTGCGTTACTATATGGAACTAAAGAATCCTTTTTACTATGAACTATTAAAGTATTTGGTTCATTACTATCTACATAATTAATAGCACTATATTTGTTGAAAATTTCCTCTTTATTATTTCCTAAAGAATCTATCACTTGTTGTAAATCCCAAGTAACATTATTCATATCTAAAGTGTTTAAATCTGTTGGTCCGAAGAAATCAACTAAAAATTTTATATTAGAGGGATAATTTTTAAGATCTTCATCATCAATAAATTCATCTTCTTTACTATATGTAGCAATTAATGATAAATGTGCACCTGAAGATGCACCTATTACACCAATTTTATCGGTATTAAAATTATACTCTTCTTTATTTTTATATATCCATCTAATAGTATCTTTAATATCCGATATCTGCTTATTAAAGTTTTCTTCTCCTCTCATTAATTCATAACTTGTACTTATTATTACAAATCCTTCTTCTCTAAATGCATCAAGAAGTGGAGATATGACATTTGGAATTTCTTTAGTGCCATAAACCCAACTTCCTCCATGTACATATAAAAGAACTGGAGAACCATTTTTTAAAGTTTTCTTTGCTTCATATATATCTAATGTTAAAGGAACTCCATGTGTATTTTTATATTGAACTTCCTTATAATCCTTATCGCTCTCTAATTCTATTGCCACAATATTTTTTGTATCTATATTATTTTCATTTATAAACTCTGAATATTTTCTTAATATATTTACAGTCAAATTTATCTTATCTTTAATTGAAAAAAGATACACTCCACCTGTAAATATTAATATTAATAATATAATTCCTACTATTTTCAAAAACTTCTTCATAATCCTCTCCTTGCATAAAGTATTATTTATTAATATATTTTACATTATTTTATATTATATTTGTCAATAATCTAAATATAAGTAAATAGAATATACTAATTACCTAAAAAGGATGTGATTCAATGCAAAAAAAATTCTTTTTATTATTTTTTTCATTTATACTTTCTTTTATCCTAATTGGATGTAATAAAAGTAATGATATTTCTAATTTACCTAATAAAGAAAATGAAAGTTTTGAAAATGAAAATAATAAAAAAGAAACTCCAATTACTAATGAAGAAAAAAATAATATATCCAATAATAGTGAAAGTTTAACAAAAAAAAATGTTAGATTATTTTACTTTGATACGATAAATTATGAATTATACTATGTAGATAAGGAAGTTGATGTTACTGATAAAGCAATAATTAAATCATTAACAACTGAACTTCAAAATTATTCTCCAAACAAAAATTTCTTAAATCTTACTAAAGATGTTGAAATAACATCAGCATCATTAGATGAATCTACAGGTCTTTTAAAAATTGTTTTTTCATCATCCTATATTGATAAAATGCTTCTAGGATCAGCTACTGAAAGCGGCCTTTTAAGCTCTTTACTTTCAACTTATGGTTATAATTTAAATATAAAAAAAGTAGCTATATACTTTAAAGACGAATTATATTCATCTCTTCGTGGCGATTTACCAGAAGGTTATTTTAATGTTGATTACACTAGTGCTATTCCCTACTCTGAAGAAACTTATTCTACTGATATTAAAACATCTTCAAATATAACAAATATCAATTGTAGAATCTATTATTATAATGCTAGTGATGATATGTACTATTACAAAGATAAATCAATTGAAGTTATTGATAGTGCTTTAGTGACAGCTTTAACAAATGAAATTAAAAATATTCCAAATGATAACCTTTTAAAATTCGGAGATAACTTAGCTGTAAAATCTGCTAAGCTAAATAACGATACACTAACTGTAGATTTATCTGAATCTTATTATAATTTATTAAAAAACTTTGGATCAGGTACTGAGGCTGCAGCTTTAAAAACTTTAGCATTAACTTACAGTTATAATTATAATGTTAACAAAGTTATAATTTTAGTTGATGGAAAACCTTATGAAGGTAGTCATATTATTTTTAATGCTAATGAATCTATAAATATAAATGTGATTAATATTAAAGAATACCAGTAAAAAAGTGTTAAAGTATCATATCCAGGTTCCGTCGCAAGCTCCAAGTCACCTTGCTATGATATTTTAACACTTCCAAACTGAAGGAAGGAAATTATAAGAACTCTAATTCTTACACTACGAATTTTACTATTCTGATAAAATTATCTACAATTTGTACATAGATATAATTTCCTAAGTAATAAAATAAGAGATAAACATTATATTCCTTGCTCCGTCGCATGCGCTCCAAGTCAACCTCATACAATGTTTATCTCTTTGCTAACTGAAGGAAGGAAATTATGAATACTATGTTATTTATATA
This sequence comes from Clostridium gallinarum, assembly GCF_014836325.1. GTDB lineage: Bacteria > Bacillota > Clostridia > Clostridiales > Clostridiaceae > Clostridium > Clostridium gallinarum. The sequence goes on along the minus strand of NZ_JACSQZ010000020.1, from coordinate 24,118 downwards.
TATTTTTAATAATAAATTGCTCCTTACTTCTATAAATATCATTTGAATTAATAAGATTAATTTCTTTACTATTAATTCGTGTATCAAATATTCTAATACTTTGCTCTCTAATTAATATATCTAAATATTGTTTTACCATAAGAGCATTTCTTAAAGTTAATTTTTCATTATTATAAAGTTCCGTTACAGTGTCTGATAATTGTTTCTTTGAAGTTTTATCTAAAATATATCCTTTCTTTTCTAGAATTCCTAAAGCCATATGTATTAAATCTTCCTTACTATAATCATTAAAGTTTAGCATGGAGGAAAATCTATAATTTAATTCAGGATTTATATACATTAACTTTCTAATATCTTCTTCTCGTCCTGATAATGTTACTACAGTATTATTGCTATGCTTATCCATAAATTTAATTAAATCTTTAAGTATTTTCTTAGAATAAGGCTTTAAGAAAGCTTCAGCTCCATCTATATAAATTACTTTTCCTATTTGTTTATTTAAAACTTCTTCAAAAGATGTATTATTATTTATACACTCTAAAGCCTCATCTTTATTTATCTCTACAATATTCTTAGCTTTTACTATGCCCATACTATATAATATTTCTGAAAATATATTTAATACAGTCTTTTTACCAGTTCCTACCTCACCTGTAAATACTATATTCATATATCTATTTATGTCAGTAGATAATCCTAATTTTTTTCTCTTTTCCTTAACCCTAATTAATTTATATTGATTTCTTAAAAACTCTTTAGCTTCCTCATTACCAACTAAATTATTTAAACGCTTTTCTAGATCAAATTCATTATCATTTTGCGAAGTATTAAGATTTTCTATATCCTTTGCAGTAATTAAATTTATTTCATATACACTAGTATCTTCTTCTACTATTCTTATACTTTGAACTCTTATTAAGTTTTCAACATAATTTCTTACCATTCTACCATTACCAGATTGTGCATCTGAATTCTCATAAATATCCACAAAACTTTTCTTAAGAGCATTATATCCATTTTTAGATAGCTTAAATCCTTTAGCTTCAATTAACCTAATTGCCATTTCCAATAATTCATTTGGATTATAGTCTTCAAAGTTAGTCCATAATGGAAATCTTGATCTTAGACCTATATTAACATCGAAAAAATTCTCCATTTCTTCTTCGTATCCAGCTAATATAACTATTACTTCTCTTGAGTAGTCTTCAACTAACTTTAATAAGGTCTCTATTGCCTCTCTTCCTAAACTATCTGTGGCCAATGTATAAGCTTCGTCTATAAATAAAACTCCTCCAATAGCTTCTTTAAATTTCTCTTCTGTCTTTTTAGCAGTTTCTCCTGGTATATTCGATACAAAACTTGATCTATCACTTTCAATTAGTTGTCCAACCTTTAAAAAGCCCATACTATTTAACATTTCTGCTACTAACCTTGCAATACTAGTTTTACCAGTACCAGGATTACCTGCAAAAACCATATTTAAATTTTGCTCAATCTCTGTATTTACTCCAACTGACTTTCTTTTTTCTTGAGCTACTAATAACTTATATTGACTTCTTAATAATTTTTTAACTTCTTCAAGTCCTATAATATTTTTTAATTTTTCTTCTAAATCAAATTTTGCATTTGCTTTAAAGTTAAAATCTTCTCTTTCTAAAAGATCTATTTCACTTTTATTATTATTTAAATATTTTCTTGAAGAATATATAATTGCATTTTCAATTATATTTCTTACAAACCTTGCGTTACCTAGTTCATTCTTGCTAGTAAGCTGATTCCTAGTAAATAAATCAATTAATTCTTTTTTAACATTATTCGCAACTCTATACCCCTTAGACTTTGCTATTTGAATAGCTATTTCATACATTTCATTAGGAGTATAATCTTCAAAATGTATTACATTAGGAAATCTTGACTTAAGTCCTTGGTTTAAACTTAAGAATTTATCCATATCTTTTTCATAACCAGCTAAAATTACTGTTAAGTTATTTCTATTATCTTCAATCCCTTTTAGTAATGCATCTACTATTTCCTTACCAATCTTATCATCTTCACTTTCACATAAAGAATAAGCTTCATCTATAAATAGAACACCTCCTAATGCTGAATTAATAATGTCATTTGTTCTTTTAGCAGTATCATTAGCATTTTCAGTTATAAAATCAGCTTTACTTACCTCTACTAAAACTCCTTTTGAAAGCAGTCCAAGAGCATTTAAATATTCGTATGTAATTCTTGCTGCATTAGTTTTTCCTGTCCCTGCATTACCAGCAAATATCATATTTAATGATATATATGATGTTTTAAGTCCAAGCTTTTCCCTAATTTTTTGAACCTTATTATTATTTTCTATGTTCACTAAGAATTCCTTTAGTTCATTTACACCTATAATAGACTCAAGTTTATATTTTACTTCCTCTAAAGTAGGTATTGAGTAATTATTTAAGTTGTATATTTCATTATTAATTTGGCATCTTAAATTATTATTTTCAACGTAAATTAGTATCTTTTCACCTTGTATTAATCCTTCTTTAACTATTAAACTTCTTATTGGATTACTAAATATATAATTTATATATTCTGTAATATTAAAGCTTCCTCTTCTTCTAAATGATTCTTGTAAATATTCATATACACTATAATTGTCTTTTTCTACAGTTCCTTCCTTATAGCCCAATAATAATTGTATTCCAAAGTCTTTTTTTACTTTTTCTATTTCATCATCTAAATCATCCTTAATAATAATGTTCTTTTCTTTATCTGTAAGTTCCTTAGTATGTAAAATCTTCTCTACATTTTTTAAAGCTTCTTCTAAGAATTCATCTAATTCATTTCTATCTTCATAATTGAAAATAAAAACAAAAAATTTATTATGACACACCATTTCATTTATTACATTTTTTTCTTCTTTTTCTGCTTCTATTAAAAATTTATTTTTTACTGAATAATTATTTTTGAGCCTAATACAGGAATTAGGATAAATTTTAGATAACAATTCTATTATTTCTTTTGATGCCTTTTCTGTATTTTTAAACATTATTGCTTCAGATGTATTATTAAGTTTTTCATATAAATCAGTTAAAAAAGCATTATATCCCATATTAAAATTATAAGCTGATAAATCAATTTCATCTAAATTTCTATTATTTATTATCTTTTCTTCATATAATTCTTCAAATAGAGTTCTAATACTTACCTTTTTGAAAGTATTTTTTTGTCCTGATACAATTATTATTCCCTTTTCTTTTTTCTCAACTTTATCAACAAAATATTCTGTAATGTATTTAAAATACTCTTCTTGCCCTATAAATTCTTTATTCAATTTCTTTTCAATTTTTAATTTCACTTCTTTATTTTCCATACTATTCTCCTTTTTCCTATTCATTTACGTTTATTTAATATTATTATCTTCTTAATTTTACTAAGTTAATCATAAATCAAAATGCTGTACTTAAATAATCAAGTACAGCATTGTAAGTTATATTAATTTATCATTTTTTAATAAGTCTAATAATGTTGGTTTAAAATTAAATTCTCTAATTAATGTATCTACTTCATTTAAAGCCTTTTCTTTCTTATCTTTTGAAATATTAGCTTTTGATGCTCTAATTAAAATATTTTTAGGTGAATGAGCTATATCAATAAATTCTAAAAGCTGAGTTTTATATCCTGAAGCTTCAAGAAGATTTCCTCTTACTGAATCTGTCATTAAAGCAGATATTCTTTCTTGAATTATACCGTATTTAGAAATAATGGATAATGATTCAGGTTTCATTTGAGTATTAAATTCATGTTGACAACATGGTACTGAAAAAATCATTTTCGCCTTCCACTTTATTGCATTATATAAGGCATAATCTGTTGCTGTATCACAAGCATGCAAAGTTATTACCATATCAACCTTATTTTCATACTTATAACCATTTATATCCCCTAATTCAAAATGTAAATTATCATATTTATATCTCTTTGCAATTTCGTTACACTTTTTAATAACATCGGCCTTAAGATCTAAGCCAATCATTTTAACTTTAATATTCTTAATTTCTACAAAGTAATAATATAAAACAAAGGTTAAATATGATTTTCCACATCCAAAATCTAATATAGTTAGCTCTTCATAATTATTTTTCTTTATTTCATCATCTATTATTTCAATAAATCTATTTATTTGTTTATACTTATCATACTTAGAATTTATAACCTTACCTTCTTTAGTAAATACACCTAAGTCTATTAAAGGTTCTATTATCATGCCTTCCTTTAAGATATAATTCTTCTCTTTATTATGACTTTTATTAAATAAATTTTCGTTATTTGATTTCTTCTTTCCAAGAAAAACCTTACCTTTTTTAGATATCTTTAAGTCAAAGGTAGTATTACTAGACCATGCAGATAATTGTTTATATTTATTATTTACTAAATTATTTAAAGTTTTTTCTAATTCATTAACTTCAATATTTTCATGAAATACTTGTTTATCAGTAAATTTTTCTACTTGATAATACTTCTTATCCTTATTATTTATCTTTAAGACTACATTAATTTTATTATATTCCACATCTTTATTTAACTTATTGCTAATAACTATTTTTATAACTTCTTCCGCTACAATTTCTTTAATTGCCTTTATTAACTCTTCCATTAAAAACACACCTTTCTAACTATCAAATATGATACACAAGAAAGTAAATTATATCAAGTTAATAAAATAAAATAATATATCATCTTATTTAATTCAATTTATCGAAAACTTGAATATGTCCACTTTAAAACTAAAGAAAGTAAATTATTCCTCATATCTGCTTCTTAATAGCTCTATTTCTTTAGCATATCCATCTAATTCATTTGGTGTTTCAAGGAAAAATGGTAAATGCTTAAGCTTTGGATGATTTATTATATTTGTTATTGCATCTAAGCCTAAGAATCCTTCTCCGATTTTTTCATGTCTATCTTTATGACTTTTAAACGGATTTTTACTATCATTTAAGTGAATTGCTTTTAATCTATCTAATCCAATAACTCTATCAAATTCTTCTAAAACTCCATCTAAGTTATTTACAATATCATATCCTGCATCATAAATATGACAAGTATCTAAACATACTCCCATTTTATCCTTAAGCTCAACTCTTGATATTATTTCTGCTATCTCTTCAAAGGTTCTTCCAACTTCTGAACCTTTTCCTGCCATAGTTTCTAATAATACAGTTGTCGTTTGATCTTCTCTTAATACATTATTTAAAAGCTCAACTATGTAGTTTATTCCGATTTCCACACCTTGTTTAACGTGACTACCTGGATGAAAGTTATATAAGTTATTTGGCATAAATTCCATTCTTCTTAAATCATCTTCCATCATTTCTCTTGCAAACTCTCTAGTTCTTTCATCTGCTGAGCATGCATTTAATGTGTATGGTGCATGAGCTAAAATAGTAGCAAAGTTATTTTCTCTAGCTATTTTTAAAAGACCTTCCATATCTTTCATATCTATATCCTTTGCTTTTCCTCCCCTAGGGTTTCTAGTAAAAAATTGAAAAGTATTTGCTCCTATCTCTAAAGCTTCCTTTCCCATATTTTCAAAACCTTTAGTTGTTGATAAGTGACATCCTATATTTAACATTTTCCCTCCATAATCTATATCTATATATTTATATTTCTCATTTAATAACTAAATAATACTATAATAAATACTAATAAATCAAGTCTAATTAATAATTCTTATTAACTAATAAATATTTATTATTCTATTATAATTTTATAAAAATAAAAATGGGTTGTCATAGCCAACCCATTAATTATATATTATTTAATTTTCTATATATTATAAATTAAAAATACTACATTATAAATGTTATTACTGAAGACATAACCCCTGCTACAAATAAAGAAAATGTTCCTAAAGAAAATAGTAAATTTATTTTACTTCTATAGGTCCTAAAACCTCCATTCAAAAAAAATGATATAGAATCTGCTGATATAGACGAAAAAATCCCTATAAATATTAGTAATAATCCTTCTACAAATAATACATCTTGAAGACTATTAAATTGAGTAAATTTTGTTATTAATATTCCTACTATTATTGATAAAGCAAACCATACTAATGATCCAGTTATAATTTTTTGAATTAAAGATATTCTATTATTTTTCATAAGTATTCTCCTTTTCTATTTATTATTAATAATTAAAATATAAAGGTTACTATAATAGATAGAACCCCACCAATAACTAGTGAAAAAGTACTTAATGCAAATTTAATATCAGTTTTTATATGAACCTTTTCCTTTTCCAACCTTGCTACTTCTAAATTAGCATTATTTATATATTGAGCATTATTCTGACCTAATCCTTGAATGGATACAGCTCTAGGATCTCCAGATATAGAGGCAAAAATCCCAATAAAAATTAATACTAATCCTTCAATAAACAATATATCTTGTAAGCTTCTAGAACTCATAAATTTAGTTATTATAAAGCCTATTATCACTGCTAAGATAAGCCATACTAATCCCCAAATAAATGATTTTTTTAATATTGTTAATCGCTCATCCTTCATAAATATCCCCCCTTTTCGCTTTTATTATAACATAATTTACCAGGGTATATATTACTATTTTATCACTTATACTCACTTTTTCTTAATTTTTGTATTAACAAATATCTTTTTCCTTTTTTATTCTTCATAACATATAACTGGTGTGCCTGAATCTATATTATCAAATATCTTTTTAGCTAAACTTATTGGAGCATTTACACATCCATGAGTTCCATCATTTTGATAAATATTAGATCCAAATGAATACCTCCAGCTAGCATCATGGATACCTATATTCCCATTGAAAGGCATCCAATAAGTAACCTTAGCTTCATAACCTGGTCCATTTAAAACTGCATCTTTTTGTTTATAATTTAGCATATATGTTCCTAAAGCTGTTGAATATCCTTTTCTCGGATCTCCACTTACTATTGAACCTTCTGTCACTAATTGCCCATTCTTATAAAACCAAAGATATTGTCTTGTTATATTTATCTCTACATAAGTATTACCTATATCATCCCCATCTCTATATAGGGCTTTTTGAGTATATATAGGCTCCTTTTCTAAAACTGCCCCTAATTTAATATTTTCTAGAAGCATTTTTTCCTCAGCTATTGAATTTATTTTCCAACCGTAATATCCTCCTTTTACTTTGACACTCTTTCCTATTGAAGTTTTAAAATCTCTTTCTATACCAACAGTATTATACTTTTCACTTAACCTAGCTATGTATTCTTTTAAATACTTTTCATTAATTGTTACACTCAAATCATCATTAATTGTTATCCATTTAGATATAATATCTCCATTTAATTCTTCCTTATTTTCTCCAAATAAGTAAGTTATTTTTGTTTTTACGTATTTATTTAATAAATCATTAGTTTCTATTGCTATTTCACAATCCATAGTATACTCTGGGTTTTCATAACACAACTCATTATCTAGATCCAAAGTCTTCCTTCCACTCTTAATACTATCAATTAAAACTTTTATAAATTTATTTTTATTTATTTTATTTCCATATACTTCTGGATTAATTTCATAACTTCCATTAATGTATTTAAATTCTACGTTTATTGGATCTATTATATTATTATTTACAATATCTAAACCACTTACTTTTTCTAATAAAATTTCTTCATCAAAATCAATTATTCCTTCAATATAATAATCCTTTTTATTTATTAAAGATAAACCCCATTTAAATATATTTTGATATTTTTTTATTTCTTCTCCTATATCTTTTTCTTTATAATATATTTTTATATCTTCTCCTTTAATAATTTCATTTCTTTTGTCTCTCCCAATAATCTCTATATTGTATTTACTTATCTCATCTTTTAAAATCTCATTTGCATCTTTATAATTCTTTAAAGATAAATTTACTCCATTAACTTCAGTATTAAAGAAAAAATGATTAATAAAATACATTGATGAAAGTATATATATTAAAATTAAAGAAGATATTAATATAATAGTTCCGCCTATAAATTTCTTTTTTATAGTTCTACTTATAAATTTATTGATCATGTCTCGTTCCCTCCCCCAATAAAATGATAGCTATTGTATAATATGTTTATTTATACTTTTTTAAAACTCATTCTTCATAATATTTACCTATGAAAATTTACTGATAAGATAATATTTATATAATTTACTATATAAAAAAAAGCAGACTATAAAATATATAATCTACTTTCTTAATAATCACTTAATTAATTTTCATTTATTCTATCTATATACTGTTTCATTAAATTAGCTGAGGTTACAAACTTTTCTTTTTCTTCTTCTGAAAACTCAATATTTAATACTTTTTCCACTCCATTTTTACCTACTATTGTTGGAACACTTAAATAAGTTTCACTTACACCATAGTAATCATTTAATAAAGTTGAAACTGATAATATAGTTTTTTCATCTTTTAAAAAGGCCTCAACAATTCTTGTTAAAACAGCAGCAACTGAAAACTCTGTTGCTCCTTTTCTATTAATAACTTCATAGGCTGCATTCTTTACATCATCTGCTATAACCTTTTCTGTTTCCTCATCCCATTCAATTGATAACTGCTCTGAAAAATCTTTAATTGGAATATTTCCTATAGTTGAAGATGACCATGGAACGAACTCACTATCTCCATGTTCTCCTAATACATATCCTTGAACTATTCTTCCATCAACACCAAAATACTTTCCAAGTAAACTTCTAAGTCTAGTAGTATCTAAAACTGTTCCAGAACCAATGACTCTTTCTTTTGGAAATCCTGAAAGTTTATAAGTCATATAAGATAATATATCTACAGGATTTGAAACAACTAATAGTATTGCATTTGGACTAAGCTTTGCTAATGTTGGTACAAAACTCTTAAAAATCTTATAATTCCTATCAACTAAATCCAGTCTAGTTTCTCCTGGCTTTTGAGCAACTCCAGCAGTAATTATTATAATATCTGAATCTTTAGTATCCTCTAAAGCTCCTAAAGTAACATTACAAGGACTAGTCAAAGAACTACCATGCATTAAATCAAGAACTTCTCCTAATGCCTTTTCTTGATTAATATCATTTATAACTATTTCTCTTGCAATTTCTTTTTGTAATAAGGCAAAGGCAGTTGTAGCTCCAATTGCTCCTGCACCAATGATTGATATTTTACTCATAAATATACACCTTCATCCTTTTTGGAATTTTTTATCTATTTACATTATATACTAATTAATAATAATTATCAATTATATAGTTATGTTTTATTTTATGTAAATTCCTAAAAAAAAATCTAGTAACTTTTTCTAGTTACTAGATTTTATAAATTATTTAGCTCTAATTACTTCTACTTTATATCCATCTGGATCTGTTACGAAATAATATGAAGGTTTAGTTCCAGGAAGTCCTTTTAAAGGTGTTACTTCATATCCTAAAGAAATATGCTTTTCTCTCATTCCTTCTAAATCTACTGCTTCTACTGCAATATGACTAAAACCATTTCCTAATTCATATGGCTTTTCCACATCATAGTTATAAGTTAATTCTATTTCATATCCACCTATTTCATTTGATAAATAAACAAGGCTGAATTTATGTTCAGGAAATTCTTTTCTTCTAGTTTCAATTAATCCTAAAGCTTCTTTATAAAATTTTAAAGATTTTTCTAAATCCATTACTCTTATACAAGTATGTAACATTTTAACTGACATTATTTTGTCCTCCCATTTCATCTTTTTATATAACCATTATATTTATTTATGCTAAATTAATCAACTTTTATTAATTTTTCTTCTATTGTTTTACTTTATCTAATTTTTATCATAAAATTAAACTATATGGTATTTTATATAATATTTAGGAGGATGTAATGAAAAAAAATCTATTTTTAATTTTATTTTCACTTGTATTTTCTATGTCTTTTGTGAGCTGCTCTTCTAATAAAGAAGTAAATGAAGAAAATATAACTATTGAAGAAACAGAAATAATTGAAGAAATTCAAGAACCAGAAAAAATAACTGAGTTTAGCGCTTTAGAAAAAATTTATATTTCTTCAAAAGATTTATCACAAATAGAAATAGGTAGTAATATTTATGATGATCAGCAGTCTATTCATTACACTAAAGGAGAATACAAAGAACTAGACTTTGCTAATGATTTATTGTATTTATATTTAAATGAAGATTCTTCTATTTATGATTTTTTAGTTTCCTATGATGAAAATAGTGAAAAAGGCTATATTCCAATAACTGAAGCTGATAAAGAAAAACTTATTAAAGATTTAAATTCCCTTAGAAGTCAAATGGAGCTTCCATCTGGATCTGAAATGCTTGTTAGATTAGATAAAGTTACTTATGAAGGTCCAAGTTCTAACACTAACTCAGGCTCATCCTTTAAAATAAGAGTAGCAATATCTAGGGTTGGAGCAACAGTGGTTCCTTGGAATTACTTTACTATTACAGTTTTTGAAGAAGGAAATAAATTAGTTGCTCATTTATTTTAAAAAAATCACCATATTGTATGACTAAAAATTCTTGTATCATACCCAATATGGTGATTTTTTTATTCTTTTCTTTCACAATGAATATAGTTTTCTACTTCATTCCAAGGAACTACAAAACCTTGTCCTTTTGAACAAAAGATAGAACTAGAGGAATATTCTATATCTGCATTTTTATTATATCCTATTCTTTCTATTACCTCTTCACTATTATGACATACATCATATCCATCAAAAATCAAATTTATACTTCCCTTTCCCTTTGTAAATGTAAGTATCTCAGCACTATAATCCATAAAAGTAGATACAGGTCCTCTTCCTGTTATAGTAACTTTATTAAGCTTTGTGTCTGGTGGATTAAAAGTACCATTTAATCTTTGAATATCTGATATAACTCTTCCCATATAATCCAATTCTACATCTATTTTAAACTTATAATATGGCTCTAAAAGTATATTTTCTACTTTTTCTAAACCTTGTCTAATTGCTCTAAAGGTAGCTTCTCTGAAATCTCCTCCTTCAGTATGCTTATTATGAGCCCTACCTGTTAATAAAGTAATTTTTATATCTGTAATAGATGCTCCAGTTAAAATACCGTGATGATTTCTTTCAAATATATGTGTTTTAATTAAATTTTGATTTCCTGTAGTTAAATCATCTGCATGACATTTATTTTCAAAGGTTATTCCTTTATCTCTATCATTAGGCTCTAATTTTAAATGAACTTCTGCATAATGCTTTAATGGTTCAAAATGTCCATATCCATAGGCTGTATTTTCAATAGTCTCCTTATACATAATCTCACAAGGACCAAACTCTACTTTTAAATTAAATCTTTCTTCTACAACTTCCTTTAATACTTCTAATTGAATTTTTCCCATTATTGAAACTTGTATTTCTTGTAATACTTCATTCCACATAACATTTAATGCAGGGTCTTCACTTTCTAATATTCTAAAATATTTTAAAACATCCTTAACATTATAACTTTTGTCAAAAATAACCTTTGACATTAAAGTTGGTACCATATTAAAGCTTATATCACTATTTAAATTTCCAATAGCTTCTCCTGCTCCTAAGCTACTTAGTCCAGTAACTGCAAAAACATCTCCAGCAGTAACTTTATCTACAGTAGTAAATTTATTGCCATTATATAGCCTTATACTACTTATTTTTTCAGTTATCTCATTATTTTTTCCATAAGATATTTCATCTCTAACCTTAAGACTTCCACTTAAAGCTTTAATAAAGGTAATTCTTGTACCATTATCATCATGTCTAATTTTATATACTCTCCCAGAGAAACTTTCATTTTCATCATAGTTACTAAAAGTTAAACTATTAAATATTCTTAAAAAATTATCTATTCCTTCATCTTGAAGAGCGCTACCAGAAAGACATGGATAAATTTTATTTTCTTTAATAAGCTTTTTTAAAGATATTATCCACTCCTCTTCATTATAATCTCCATTTAAATATCTTTCTAAAAGCAAATCATCTCTTTCAGAAATAAATTCAATTACCTCTTCATTTAAATTTTCTAAAGTATTTATATAACATATGTTAGAAGTTAAATCCTCATTTATTTCATTAATTACTTTTTCTAAATCAGCACCTGTTCTATCTATCTTATTTATAAAAAAGAAGGTTGGTATATTATATTTTATTAATAAATTCCATATAGTTTCCGTATGTCCTTGTATTCCTTCTACACCACTTATTATTAATATTGCATAGTCTAAAATACTTAAAGCTCTCTCCATTTCAGAACTAAAATCTATATGCCCTGGTGTGTCAATTAAATAATATTTTGAATCATCTATTTCAAAAATAGCTTGATCTGAAAATATTGTAATTCCTCTTTCTTTTTCTAATCTATTTATATCTAAAAAAGAGTTTTTATGATCTACTCTTCCCCTATTTCTAATACTTTTTGTATGATAAAGTACCTGCTCCGAAAATGTGGTTTTCCCAGCATCTACATGAGCAAGTATTCCTATTGTCTTTTTCATTTAGTCACCTTCTAAAAATTAAAATTTATTGTTTTTTCAAATATCTCTTTTTATATTTAATGCTTGAATATTTACTTACCTTACTTATAAACTGATAGTTAACTACTCCACCTAATACTCCAACAATAGGTAGTCCTTGAATAAATTTAGCAATTAATAAAGTATTGGATAAAACTTTGGCTGTCTCTTTAATTTCATCATCTAAGTTATTTTCTAATACTATTCCTAAATCTATTTTATTTTCTATTTCATTTATTTTTTCACTATAATATAATTTTTCTTCTTCACTTGTTAATGCAACATTAATTAAATTTAAAATATAAATTTTCTCTTCTTCACTTTCATAATTAAAACCATAACTTAAAGCAATTTCATATATAGTTTTTAAGATAACTGAAATAAATATTGGTATATCAGGTATACCAATCCCTAGAATCCCAAGTCCTACTCCTTCAACTGTTGAAATTGTAGAATTAATTAACTTGCTTCTTTTACCTTGAAAATCAATTAACTTCAAGCTTTTTTTTGTGGTTCTTTTATTAAAAGCATAGTTATTAATATCATGATCCAACTTTATCTTTTCTTTATTATATAACTTTTCTATATACTTACTTCCACCTTTAAAAACCATCTTAAAAGCATTATAAAAAGCACTTTCTAAGGTTGTTCTTAACTTATCTGGAATTTTTTCTTCTATTTTTTCTGATATTGGATTTAATTTATTTTTAATGATTGTATTTCTCTTCTTATTAATTATCTTATTTTCTTTTTTATTTAATTTGTTAATTTCCTTTTTAATAAATTTACTCATACCTCTTCCTTTCTTTTAAATTATTACATTAATTATATCATTAAGATATGTTTTCTAAAATTACTTAGTATTTTAATATTTTAAAACTTAATTATGGAAAGTATAAAAAAAGTATGTACAAAAAATTACTACATACTTTTCAAATATATTATTCAAAAAAAGCTTTTGAGTATTCAACTACACCATTAACTCCCTTAAGAGCATTAGGTATTAATTCTAAAATCATATATGCTTCATCTGGAACTTCAAAGGGAGCTTTAACTCCATATGTACTAGCTTTCTCAAATCCAAATTTTGGATAATAATTTTCATGGCCTAATACAACTATAGACTTATATCCTAATTCCTTAGATAATTCTATTGCTTTATTCATTAATGCTTTACCTATCCCAGACTTTTGATACTCTGGTAAAACAGATAGTGGAGCTAAAGCTAGTGTTTCAATACTCTTATCATTATCTTTTATTAAAGCCTTAGTTAAAAGTATATGCCCAATTATTTTATTATTTCCCTCTGCAACTAAAGATAATTCTTTTATAAATTCATCACTTTTTCTAAGTCTTTTTACTAAGTTATGTTCTTGATTATCTGTAAATTCTGCTGTTTTAAAACTCTCTTCTATTACCTTCTCAACTTCTTTATAATCATTTAACAATTCTTCTCTTATTATCATAAATTTCAACCTCCGATTTTATCATTAGATTTTATTTATTAAATTAAATATTATCATTTTCTTTAAATATATAATATTATAACAAAAATTATATTTATCTTCATAGTTTTCCTCTAACAATAATAAATTCTACTTTATGATATATTTTAATAATATTATTTATTTATATTGTGGCACACTAATATAGACAACTTATACTTAGGAGGTACTTTTATGGACAACAATAAAAATAGGATGAAAGATCGCCCAAAATCAAATGCAGAGCTTAGAAAGATGTATTCTGAATCTGGATCTGAAATAGGAATTGAAAATGGAGTAAAAAAAGGCTCTCACTCTAACGGAAAAAAATTTACTAAGAGATCAAAATTATCTCATAATAAATAAAAATAGAGTATGTAAGTTTACTTTTATTAACTTTAATTTAAAGTAAACTTACATATCTCTTCTATACTATTTTTTATTTTAAATTTCGTTATCTTTTAACTTTATATTTTGCTTATTCAAATACATATTGCTGTCTGCATTATCTAATAACATTTTCATATTGCATTCCTCATAATTCCAAGATCCATCATATCCATATGCAAAGCTTAGATTTGGTTTTTCAGTTATTTCATTAAAGTAACGAATGCTATCTTCTAAGCTTTCAATAAGTTTTTTTACTTGATACTCATTACTATTGTATAACACAACAACAAATTCATCCCCACCATATCGTCCAATAAAATTCCCTTTTGATATTGTTTTCTTTAAAATATTAGAAAAATCACTAATAAACTTATCTCCTCTTATATGACCATACATATCATTTACTTTTTTTAAATTATTTAAATCAAACATAATAACTGCTAAATCTTCTAAAATTACTTTTTGATTATTAAATAATTCATTACATTTTCCCTTATTCATTAAACCAGTATGCAAATCTAAGCTTGCTTTTTTAGCCAATTCACTATTAATTTTACTTAATTGCTTTCTTTTCATGGATTCATTTATTAATAAATATATAAATCCTAATCCATCTAATATTATTAAAAATTCTATAATATGCATTTGATCTACTAAATGCTGAGTATAAACTTCTATTTCATTTACAGTAACATCTGCAATTTCAAAATTTTCTTCACTTAACTCTACTATATTAGATTTATCTATTTCATCTTTTCTTGTTTTTTGTATTTGATTTTTTAACTTAATCCAATTATTTTCCCACATCTTTAAACTTTCTTGAAAATCATTGTATTCTATTTTTATTAAATTATACTTTTCACTTCCATGTTTTAATCCATAAAAAACTTCATCTATTCTATTTAATAATTCATCATTTTTTTGGCCATTTATCTCTAATTTAACAAGACGTTGAGTTGCGCCACGAAGAACACCTGCGTAATTTATAATACGTGCAGTCCCTTGTAGAGAGTTTATTTTTTGAAACATAACTATTGCCATTAAAATCAAAGCTACAACTAATATATTCCTAATTGCCACTTTACAACTTTTTAATTTTTTCTCTTTCTCCATATTTTTCACTTTCTAGACTAATTTATTTTCTCCTCATTTTATATATTTTTTACAAATATATTTAGCAATTTCCTTATATATAATTACCTTTTTATTTACAAAATTAACACTTTATTTATATTTTTATTTTATTATTTTTTAATTAACAATACAATAAAAATACCCTAAAAATTTAATTTTCAGGGTATTTTCATATATTTTTTATATCTATATTATTCTTATATAATTTTAACTACTTTTATAAATTTTTTCTTTCCAATCTTTATTACATCTTTATCTTTAATAATTGTATTAATATCTTTTATTTTTTCACTATTAAGTTGAATTCCACCTTGTTCTAACAATCTATTAAACTCTTTTTTACTAGGAATTATTTTTTCCTTTAGTAAATCTTCACTTAATTCTTTTAATATACTTCCATTAAAATTTAATTCTGGTATATTATCTGGTATTTCTTTTTTAGTGAAAGCTATGTTATAAAATTCTATAGCTTCTTTTACCTCTTCTTCTGAATGGTATAAACTTGTTATTATATTTGCTAATTCTAACTTAATATTTCGCGGATTTTCTCCATTTTTAAGTCTTTCTTTAATTTTATCTATATTATCTGGATGCTCATCTGTTGCGAGTTCAAAGTATTTTATAATTAACCCATCTGGAATTTCCATAACCTTTTTAAACATTATATTTGCAGCTTCGTTAACTCCAATATAATTTCCTAAACTTTTACTCATTTTTTCTTTTCCATCTAACCCTTCTAATATTGGCATAAACATTGCAATTTGTTGTTCTTGTCCTCTTGCTTTTTGAAGAGTTCTTCCCATTAAAATATTAAAGGTTTGGTCTGTTCCTCCAAGTTCTATATCTGCTTCTAGAGCTATGGAATCATAAGCTTGCATTAATGGGTAAAAGAATTCATGAATTCCTATTGGAACATTATTCTTATATCTTTTTTGAAAATCATCTCTTTCTAGCATTCTTGCTACAGTAGTTGTTGCTGCTAGCTTTAATACATCATCAAAATTTAATTTAGATAACCAAGTACTATTAAATTTAACTTCTGTTTTATTCTTATCTAAAACTTTAAAAATTTGAGTTTTGTAAGTTTCAGCATTTTTTAATACTTCCTCTTCAGTTAGTGCTTTTCTACCTTTTGCTTTTCCTGTAGGATCTCCTATTTTCCCTGTAAAATCACCTATTACAATAACTGCCTTATGCCCTAAATCTTGCATTTGTTTAATCTTTCTTAAAACTACAGCATGACCTAAATGAATATCTGGTGCACTTGGATCAAGACCTAGTTTAATAATTAATGGTTTATTATTTTTTATAGATTTTTCAAGCTTTAGCTTTAAGTCTTCTTCATTAACTATTAAATCTACACCCTTTTTAATAATTTTTAATTGTTCCTCTAATGATTTCATAATTTTAAACACTCCTCTTATATTTTTAAATATAAGCAAGTTCTATAAGAATAATATAGAATAAAATATACTGACTTTCATTAAGCCATAAGTTATAATCTAAAACAGTATATTTTACATCTGTATGAAAGATTTAAATTAAGCTACTATAAGAACCTTAGGTGATTTTAAAAAATAAAAAACTCCCGTCCCCTTATATAAAAAAGGACGAGAGATAAATCTTCGTGTTACCACCTTAGTTCATAGACAACTCACGCTGCCTACCTTTTCAAGTACTCTAGTTTATACTAGGTAATACTCTAGCACTATAACGTGTGCAGGAATACGTCACAGCCTACTAAATGCTTAAGCATCATTTGGTGTGAAGCTCAAAGATGTATTCATAATTAGATTATCTTGCACCTCTCATCAACCGGTAGCTTTCTGTAAGCCTTACTAATTATTACTTCTTCTTATCACAGCTTTTTATTATCTTATACTCCGAATTATATAAACAATTCTTAGTTTTGCTTATTTATTAATATGCATTATAATACTTATTTAATTTACTGTCAATATATTCATAATATTCTATAACTTAAATTTATTTTAAAGAATTAATATAATCAATAGGCCTATAAATAACACTATCTTTACTTAAATATAAATTGCTTTTCTTTACTCCTCCAATTGGATAAACATATTTGTTATATGCATTAATAATTTCTCCTCTACCTATATATAAAACTACATGCCCTGGAGTGTATATTAAATCCCCTGGTTGTAAATCTTCTTTATCTACCTCATATCCTTGAAGTATATCTTCTTGATCAAAGGTTGAATAACCTATTTCAACTCCTGTTACTTCTCTATAAGTCCAATAGGTTAATCCTGAGCAATCAAAGGCTTGATTACCCACATATGTTTCTCTACTTAATGGATAATAACTATCACCATAATAACCTATAAGTTCATCAAGTCTTTCTTCTGTCATGATCTCTCCTTTTCCACCCCAAACATATTGAAATCCTATTTTTTCTTCTGCTAAGGCTATAACTTTATTTATAACTTCTATTTCTTCCTCTGTCATATTAATTCCTTCATTTTCATACTTATCCTTTTTATAAAAGCTCTTAAAACTAATTACTCCTATTACTATTAATAAAACTACCATTATAAATATAATTATTTTATTTTTATTCCCCCTCTTATTCATCCTAAAAACCCTCCTACCATATTTTCACTCTATATATAAGTTTACCTTTAATTTACTATTTTCCTATTACTTTTTCATTACAAAACTATTAAAATATATTAATTTTATTTCTAGCTTTAAGATTTCTTTAAGGTTACATTTATATAATTATCTCATAAGATATGATTCTTACAGGAGGTATTTTAATGGCAATAAAATCATTTCAGAGATATGAAAAAAAATTCATGTTAACTGAAGCTCAATATAATTTACTTATTCCAATTTTAAGTAAATATATGAATCCAGATAAGTTTTGTAAACATGGAAAAAATTATAGTATTTATAATATTTATTATGATACAAAGGATAGCCACATAATTAGACATTCTATTAATAAACCTTATTATAAAGAAAAATTAAGATTAAGAAGCTATACTATACCATCTAACCCTACTGACATAGTTTTTCTTGAATTAAAAAAGAAAATTAATGGTATTGTAAATAAACGTAGAGCAACCTTAACTTTAGAAGAAGCTTACAATTTTTTAGACCATGGTATTCGTCCTAAAACTAATGATTATATAAATAATCAAGTTCTTAATGAAATAGAATATCATTTAGAGAATAATTCAGTTTATCCAACTGTATATATAAGCTATAGTAGAAAAGCTTTTTTTGCTAAAGATGATAATGATTTTAGAATAACCTTTGATTCTGATATTTTAACAAGACGTGATAATCTTAAGCTTGAACTTGGTAGTTTTGGTAATAATTTATTAAAGCAAAATCATTATTTAATGGAAGTAAAAATACTCGGTGCCATACCTGTTTGGTTTACAAAAGTATTATCTGATTTAGAAATATATAATACTCACTTTTCTAAATATGGAAACGAATATATGAATTATTGTTTAAGTAAAATTTATGATAATAGGAGGAAAAATATATGTTAGAAACAATAATAACATCTACAAATGGAGAGTCCTTTACTTTATTTAATACCTTATTAATTATTTCATCAGCTATTATTCTAGGTTTGATAATTAGCCTTGCATATATCAAAACTCATAAAAGAGAAGGTTATGCCCCAAGTTTTACAATAACTCTTATTATGCTACCCGTTATAATATCAATTATTATACTTTTAGTAGGTAATAATGTAGCTAGAGCCTTTAGTTTAGCTGGAGCTTTCTCAATTATTCGTTTTAGAAGTGCTCCTGGAGATCCAAAGGATATAACTTATGTTTTCTTTACTTTAGCTGTTGGTTTAACTTGTGGTATGGGATATATAGGCTATGCCTTTATCTTCACATTAGTTCTTTGTGCTTTAACATTAGTATTAGATGCAACAAAATTTGCTATGCCAAAAACTAAAACTTCAAAGCTTAAAATAACAATTCCTGAAGACTTAAATTATGATGGAATTTTTGATGAAATACTAAATAAATACACAAATTCTTGGTATATTGAAACTATTAAAACTAGAGACTTTGGTTCTCTTTTTGAAATTCATTATATAGTACAAATGAAACTTGATGCTAATCAAAAGAAATTTATAGATGAATTAAGATGTAAAAATGGAAACTTAAATATTTCATTAAATTTTGCTGGATTTGAAGAAAAAGTTTATAGTTAATAACAAAAGAGATAAACATTATATTCCTTGCTCCGTCGCATGCGCTCCAAGTCAACCTCACACAATGTTTATCTCTTTGTAAACTAAAGGAAGGAAAGTAGGTTTGTTATATTAAAATATCAAACCTACTTTGTTTTTATTTAAATACTTTTTCATAAACAATATTAATTAATTCATCTTCATTTACAAAATCGGCTTCATATATTTCTATCATTCTATTTTCAGATATAATTATATACTTAAACCTCTCTTCATTTACATATACTTTTATATTTTGCGGTAATTTAGTTTCTTTTTCTATATAACTAATTCCAAACTCTTTAGAGGAATTAATTTCTTTATTAAAATTATACTTAACTGGCCATTTGTATTTACTTTCAAAAAATTCATAGCTCAAATACATTTTATTACCTTCATTGCTATAAAAAATATACTTAGCTATTGGTGATTTATCTACTCTAAAATATTCAGAATCATCCTTATTAATATCATTAAAATCTTCAAGATTTAAAGCAACTTCATCTATATTTTTTTCATTGCCATTACTACTCCCTATATTTCTAAATAATATATTAGTAATAGCAAAAATCATTAATATTGTTAACATTAAATAAGTAACTGAAATTACTATGATTTTATTTTTATAATTCTTATTTTTTATAAAGTTAATTATATAATTGAATACAAAAATTAAAGAAATAATTACAATCATTAATTTCAAAATAAATATATCTGTTTCTATAGATAAATATATAAAAGTTATAATAGCTAGAATAGTAGCTATTTTATATATTGATCGCTTAAATAAAACTACATCTTTAAAGTTATAATCAACTTTTTCTTCCTTTTTTAATGATATCTTACCTCTTATAAAGAATATAAAAAATATTATTAAACCTATTATTTCATGAATAGATAGAAGACTAACAAACATCAAACTACTTAAACTTAATGAACTTGCTAAAAAATGTCCATTATAACTGCCAACTGTTCCTATATATTGAGAATATAATAACAGTATAATTGTTATTAATTTCAAAAAAATATATTTTAATGATGCTTTATAAATAGTATTAAATTTTTCAGTTTCATCAGTATGAATATCTATTTTAATATCATCTAATTCACTAGAATAAATTTGTATTTTATCACTTTCACAAACAAATTTCCATCCTGCTTCTTTACAATACTCTCTATACTCTAAAGCCTTATCTGTATCCTTGCCATCAAAAAATGATATACTATCCATTATATCTACTGAATATTTAATTCTTTTAGCCTCGCTCTTAGTAAATTTTAAACAGTATCCTTTTATATATTCTAAAAACCATCCTTTTAAGGCCATCTTTTCTAAATATTCTTCCAAACTTTTATATTCATAAGGCAAAAAATTAAATATAACCCATTTCTTATTTCCAAATACCATCATTATCCCCCCTCAAAAAAAATTCTCCATCCCTAACTAATTTAATTAATCTTTCATACTCATCTCTAAGTATTACCAATCCTTTTTCAGTAATTATGTAACTTCTTTTTCTTCCAACAACTTCAGTTTCCTTAATAATTTCTTCCTTTTCAAATCTACCAAGTAAAGCATATAATGTACCTGGCCCAACCTTCACTCTTCCTTTAGATAATTCCTCTACTGATGCCATTATATCTACTCCACATCTTTCTTCTAATAAAGAAATTAAAATATAATACATAGGTTCAGTTAAATTTTGAAATTGTTCTCTCGGCATATTTATTATCCTCCAATATCGATAATCGATATTATACTCATACAAAAATTGTTAATTGCATATTATAATACTAATATCGAGTATCAATATTGTCAATAGTTTAACTTGAAATATTTTCAATTCTATCTTTATATTGCATATAAATCTTACCTATATATTAAAGTAATCTCCTTATTCTATTGTGATTAAAAAAACAAAAATGTATATAAATTCAATTTAAAAAGAATATTACAAATCATTTATAATCCGTAATATTCTTTCTTATATTTAAATATAAATTATTATCTTGTTGGTCTTTGTTCTTGTTGCATTCCTGCTCCTTGTGTTGGCATATTACCTTGATTTCCTCTTCCGCCGCCAGGACCTCCCATTCCTCCAGTACTTTGACCTACAGTAGTAACTGAACTAGATACAGTAAAACTATCTCCTTCTGTTCCACCTGAATAACTTCCTCCTGAGTATAGTCCATTATCTGATGTTCCTGTTGATTCTCCACCAGTATATACCTTATAAGTTGTTCCTGTTTTTATATTTGGTGATGATATTAAAACTGATTGAGCATTTTTACTTGGTGAAAAAGTTATTAATTCATTTCCACTTTCATCTTCAATATGAATTAACGTATCTGCTGAAACTGAAGTAAATACATTAACTGAGTTTTGAGTTGATGAATTACTTGGGGATTGAGCCATACCAGAGCTTCCAGCCGCTATTAAAGTACCTCCTGAAACTTCAAAAGTTCCATCATAGTCTAAGGATCCATTTCCATTATCCTCTGGTCCATTTACTATAACAATCCCATCTTTCATATAGATATTACCATTAGCGTCTATACCATCTCCACTTGCATCTACAACTAATTTACCACCATTTAAATTGATACTTCCATTTCCTGAAGATGCAAAATTATTTTGTCCTGGTCTACCATTTATTGAAGAGCCATCATTGCCTCCAGCGGCATTAATTCCATCATCACTTGCAACCACGCTTATAATACCATCATTTATATTTATTGTTTCTCCTTCAATTCCTTCATAAGATTTACTAATATTAATATCTCCATTATTTATATCTACAATAGAATCTGCATGAATTCCATCATCTCCTGAAGAAATATTTATAACTCCTCCATTAATTTCAACATTTCCATTTGAATGTATTGAATCGTCAGAAGAATCTATATTAATATTTCCTCCATCTATTTTCACCAATACATTACCTTTTATAGCCTTAGCACTTGCTGTATCATCCTCAGTAGTAGCTGTAGTATTACCTCCTGACACAATAGTTTTTCCCCAATTCCCCCATGTACTACTTGATTTACTACTATTTTCACTTCCCCCACCTGAGTTAATTGTTATATCTCCATCTGTTATAGTTGCTTTAGTTTCTGCTTGTATTCCATCTTCTCCAGAAGTTATATTTATAACTCCCCCTTCAATAAGTACATATCCTTTTTCAGTATCTTCAGTATTATTAGACTTCATTCCATCTCCATTTGCATTTATATTGATATTTCCACTTACAATAGTTATAGAATCTTTTCCTCTAAGTCCATCAGAAACAGAAGTTATTTCTATAGTAGCTTCCCCTATTTCTAAATCATCTTTACTAGTTATTGCATTATTAAAGTTAGAATTAACTGTTAATTTCCCAGTTCCACTAATAAATAAATCATCTTTGCTAAATATTGTGGCATTTGGATCATCACTACTTTCATCTTCATATACGTAATTTTCACCATCTGTAACTACATTTTCACTTCCATCAGCTAAAACTATATAAGCATTTTTAGCATTCATAACATAAATCGGTGCACTATTAGAACATGATATATTAGTACCATTTAGAACTAATTTTACATTGTCTTCATCACCAGCATTTACTATTATTTGACCATCATTCAATGTACCTTTTATTCCATATGTTCCTGCAGAATTTATAATAACTTTATTGTTTTCAACTACTACTCCATCTCCTTCTACAGATATTGAATCTCCTAATATAATATTAGTATCTACATTTTCAACACTCTCACTAGCTACAATATTATTACTATTATTTAATGAAGTGTTTTTATTTGTACATCCTGTAGTAAATGCTAAAACAGATACTATAGATAATATTGCTATAACCTTTTTACTCATAATACATCCTCCTAGAATTTTATTGAGTAAATAGTATCATTTTCACCTTAAACTAATCTTAAAATATGTCATATATAATTTTTTCTTATATTAAAGATAAAAAAACTAGAGTTACTGACTTTTAGTTACTCTAGTTCTTTACTTTTTTATTTATCTTTTTTAATAGTATCTTTTAATTCTATGTAAGAATTAGTAATTTTTCTTGTATATTCGCTATTTATTACATCTTCATTAGAAAAGTCATCGTTTATCTTTAATTTATGTAAATCTCTATTCATTCCCAAAACAGTATTTTGTTTGAAATTTTTTTCAGATAAGTTTTCACTTTCTTTAACTGCTAATTTATCTAATATATCTTTATTCATATAATACCTCCATATTTCTATATAAGTATTATTTGTAGAATATAAATAATTATTATTTTATTTATAAATTTTCACTATACAATGGTTTAATACTAC
>NZ_JACSQZ010000001.1 GCF_014836325.1 Clostridium gallinarum | reverse complement strand
GGAGTATATTTTAGTGATAATTAAAACTAGCATTAAAGATATATATAATAATTCATAAAAGAAGTTAGAGTTAAAGAAATTCTAGCTTCTTATTTGATTTTTAGTAGATATATGTAAATTTACTATAATAAGTGGATTTGGTAAACTTACATATGGTTACTTTTATCTAAAAGATGTTAAAATGATGTAAATTATATTTTTTAAAATAAAGGAGAAGACTATGTTTTTTATAGGGATTTTTGGTATAGAAGATAAAGAAAAAGAAATAAAAATTATTGAAAAAATACAGTGTAAATCATGTAATAAAATAGAACGTGGAAAATTAATAAAATCTTTTAGATATTTTCATTTTTTCTTTATACCGCTTTTTAAATGGAATGAAGAATATTATGTAGTATGTGAAAGTTGTAATAAAGTATTTTCTATTCCTAAGGAGAAGGGGAAGGGCATAGAGAATGGAGACAATATTGAAATAACATATTGGGATTTAAAGGAGATAAACACTAATTATAATTACACTTCAGTATGTAATGCTTGTAAAAAGATTGTTGATAGTAAATATGATTATTGTCCTTATTGTGGGAATAAATTAAGATAATATTTTGAATAAATATAATATCTCTGGATAAATTATATTTAAAGATAATTTGAAAGGATGATATTAATGTATAATAAAATTGAATTACCTTATGCTTTTAATGCCTTAGAGCCATATATTGATGAAGAAACTGTAAGAACTCATTATGGAAAGCATCTTCAAACATATGAAACAAATTTAAATAAAGCTTTAGAAGGTTATGAAGAATATACAAAAGGAAAAAACTTAGATCAATTAATAAAGGATATAGAAGATTTACCAGAAGAAATAAGACCGGCTGTAGTAAATAATGGTGGAGGAGTATCTAATCATAATCTATATTTTTCAATTCTTTCGCCTACACCTAAGAAGGAACCAGAAGGTAAATTACTTGAAGAAATAAATAAGACTTTTGGAAGTGTAGAAAATTTAAAAGAAGAATTAAGTAATGCTGCTATAAGTCAATTTGGATCAGGATATGGATTTTTAGTTAAAGATGAAGAAGGAAAGCTTTCTATAGTAAAGAGAGTAAATCAAAACTCACCTGTTATGGATAACTTAATTCCTATTCTTACTATAGATGTATGGGAACATGCTTATTATTTAAAATATAAAAATCTAAGAGCGGATTATGTTAAGAATATATGGAATGTAATAGACTGGGAAAAAGTAGAAGGTCTTTATGAAAACTGTCATAATATATAAGAGGTTAAAAGTTTAGATTATTTAAAAATAGCAAAATTATAAAAATATAATTTATACTATTTAATTTTGAAGTGTTAAGCTATCATAGCAAGGTGACTTGGAGTTTGTACCAAAACCTAATATGATATTTTAACACTTTTTTTGCATATAATAAAAAATAAATTTACTTTTAGAAAGAATAAATTTACAATTATAGTGTTAAATTTATTCTTTAAAAATTTTGATAATAAATATTGTTGTTTTTAAAAATTTTAATATATAAGGAGACTAAAATTATGATTAATTTTGCTCACAGAGGAGCAAGTAATGATTATCCTGAAAACACTATATTATCATTGAAAGAAGGTATAAAGTCTGGAGCAAATGGATTAGAAATTGATGTTCATAAAAGTAAAGATAACAAATTAGTAGTAATACATGATGAAGATGTTGAACGTACTTTTATTGGAAGAGGTTTAGTTAAGGATTTTACATTAAAAGAATTAAAGGAACTAAAAAGCAGAAAAAAACTTTTTAGAGATAATAAAGAATGTCATATTCCAACATTAGAAGAAGTTTTAGATTTAATAAAGGATAAAGACATCTTATTAAACATTGAATTAAAAACTGATGTAATAAGATATGAAGGAATAGAAGAGGATGTAGTTAATTTAATAAAAAAATATAAAATCCAAGACAAAATTATATTATCTAGCTTCAATCACGAATCAATAAAAAAAGTTAAATTAATAAGCAATATAAAAACAGGAATGTTATATGAAAAACCTATAGAAAATGTAGCAGAGTATGCAAAAGCCTTAGGAGTAGAGTATATACATCCAGATTTAAGACTTGTAAATGAAGAATTAATAAAAGAAGCACATAAAAATAATTTAAAAGTAAATATATTTACAGTTAACAATCCAATTTACATGAGAATGTGTATTGCAAATAAGGTAGATGGAGTATTCACAGACTACCCAGAATTATTAAATGAAATCCTAACAAAATAGACAGTAATATCCGAACACTTATTTTATCCTTTTGGAAATTATAAAAACATTACCCTAGAATAATATTTTTATAATTTCCTTCATTAAGTTTGTAAAGAGATAAACATTGTATGAGGTTGACTTGGAGCCATGCGACGGAACCTGGATATGATATTTTAAAACTTATTTTATAATTTTATTTATTTAGTTTGCAAAGAGATAAACATTGTATGACGGCGACTTGGAGCGTATGCGACGGAGCAAGGAATATAATGTTTATCTCTTTTGCTACTTTATAAAGTTTAATAAGGTTATATTTACCTTGTCTTTTTCTTCTATAAAAGCTCCATGACCACTTTCATTTAATGGAACTAAAGTGGAATTTTTAATCTTTTCATTTAAATATTTAGCAAATTCATATGGACAAATTAAATCATGTACTCCATGAAGAATTAAAGTTGGAATACTAACTTTTTCAATATCTTCAAATAATCTTTCCTCTCTTAAACTAATCAGACACTTAAAAGTTCCCCAAGGAGAAGCACTTAAAGTAATATTACTAAACCAATTTAACATAGGGCTAGATATATATTTAAAAAAGAATTTA
Source organism: Clostridium gallinarum (assembly GCF_014836325.1). GTDB lineage: Bacteria > Bacillota > Clostridia > Clostridiales > Clostridiaceae > Clostridium > Clostridium gallinarum. Next base: position 115,878 of record NZ_JACSQZ010000001.1, on the reverse strand, counting down.
TCTGATACATTCTTTAAAAGGTTTGGCCTATCAGAAAGAGAGTCTTTAATAAAAGCATTAACAGTATCCTCAGTAAAGCCATATGGGAAATCCTTAGTTTTTACCCAGCTAGGAGCTGCAGCACCTATTAAAGAAAGTTTAGAAACTCCATGGCAATTATATTTAGATAAATATCTAAGAGCTATAGCACCACCCATAGAATGTCCTACTAAGGTTATATCTTTTAAGTCTAAAATATCTATTATTTTCTTTACATCTGATGCCATAGTATCATAGTCGTAATTATTATAAGGCCTATCAGATTCACCAAAGCCTCTTAAATCAACACCTATACAACGATATCCTTTATCAGGGAAAAAATCTAATTGGTATTCAAATACATTATGATTTAGTGGCCATCCATGTATAAATAATATTGTTTTTTCTATATCAGAATTAAGATCTTCTACTAAAATCCTAGCATTATCAAAGGTTTTAATAAAATATTTCATAAAAGCTCCTTAAAGTATTAATATATAGTTAATGTATTCTAAATAAGATATTTATGATAATGGTAAAATATAGAATAAATGATTTGTAATATTATTATAAATAGAAAGTAAAAAGATAAAGGGGATTAGAGAATATGAAAAATAGCAGAGTTTGTCCAAAGTGTAATGATAAAAATATTATAAAGATACCAGGAGTAACAGGGCCTTATGGAACAGGTAATAACATACAAGTAGGTTTTTGGAAGGGTACAGTAAATGTAACTAGATATTTATGTTGTAATTGTGGATATACTGAAGAATGGGTAGATAGTAGAGAAGATATAAATAAACTAAAAGAAAAATATAATAAATAATTATAAGTGGTCTATGAATTTATATTAATAAATTTATGGACTATATTTTTTATAAGAAAGATAAAAGTATTACAAAAAAATATACATTTAACATATTGTGGAAATAAGAAAATAATAATGTTAGAATTAAAGCTATAAGATAAGTATATTTAGAGAAAATAAGGAAATTTTAAGATTTTGTTAAGGTAAATTTCTATTATTTGGTCTAGACTTATAATATGTAAGAAATTTTATAAATTAGGGGGAAAGATAATGAGACTATTTTTCAAAAAAAGCTTATTAGTAGTGTTTATGGTTTTAGCAATTATTACTTTAAATTTTAGTAATTTAATTACCAAGGCAGATACTAAAAGTGAAGCTTACGAAGTGAAAGTTACTTCAGGTATAGAAGGCAAGTACAGAGCATTAAAGTATATTCCTGTTACTGTGGAATTTACGAGTCTAGAAAAGGACTTTAATGGAGAGGTAGAAATAAGAACAAGTGGTTCATATTCATCTACATATGATGCTTATAGTAAAGAAATTTCAGTTTCAGAGGGTGAGACTGGGAAGGTAACTATACCAATAAAATTATTAGAAGGTTATAGCAAAATAACAGTTAACCTTGTTGAAAATGGAAAAGTTTTATTTGAAAAGAAAAGCTTAATTTCTAATGGTAGAGTAAGCGAATCTAATTTATTTATGGGAGTATTAAGTGATGATCAAACTTCTTTAAGCTATACAGGAAGTATAAGCTTTACAAATACTAATAACCCTGGATATAACGGTGTAATTGAAAAGGTTCAATTAGATGAAAAGATAATTGGAGAAAATAGTTTAAATATAGATGGATTAGACATTATTCTTATTAATAATTACAATATGTCTAACTTAAAAGATGAACAATATAATGCTTTAAATTCTTGGATTAATAAAGGTGGAACATTAATAATTGGTTCAGGAGCTAATGAAGGAAAAACTGTAAAGAATATAGATAATAATTTCTTAGATATAAAATCAAATGGAAGTAAGGAAAAAAATATTAAGTTAATAAATGATGATTTAAAGCTTATTGTTTCAAATTTAGAAATAAAAGATGGCAAGCTTAAAAGTGGAAGTAATGATACTCCTTTAGCTTATTCAGTTACAAGGGGAAAAGGAGAAATAATAGTTACAACCTTTGATTTAGGTTTAGAGCCTTTAATATCATCAAAGGATTCAGGGGAGTTTTTTAAGAATATAATATCAGATGCCTCAAATACATTTTTTCAAAATAGTATGAATGGTGGATATAATCAGCAATATTATAGAACAAGTGAATTAACAAGAAATATTCCAATAAATAAAATAGTATCTGTTAAATCTTTAATAGTAGTTCTTTCTTTATATGCACTTATAGTTGGAATAATAGCTTATTTAGTTTTAAAGAAGTTAAATAAGAGAGATTTAACTTGGATTGCAATTCCTGTAATATCTATAGTTTTTGCTTTTATAATTTACTTTATGGGATCATCTACAAGGGTAAATGATATTGTGTTAAATCAAAACAATATTGTTTCAGTAGATAAAAGTGGAAAAGCAAGTATTAAAGGATATCTAGGAATAGGTAGTAAATATAAAGCTGATGTAATAATTGAAAAACCAGAAAATTTAAATATGAGTTATTTAACTGCAGACAATTACTATTATGGTAATCCTGATGAAGATACAGTAAGTAATGTTTTAAGAGTTAAGACAACTTATAGTGGAAATAATTCTTATTTTACTTTTAGTAATAGTGATGCTTTAGATATGAAAACTTTTCAGGTTGTTGGAAAGGAAGAAATAATATCTAAAATTGAATCTTCTTTTAATCTATCCGAAGGAAACTTAAATGGAAAAGTTAAGAATACTTTAGGTTATTATATTAAAAAATTAATAGTAGTAGCAGGAAGAAATGTATGGGATATTGGTTCAATAAATAAAGATGAAGAAAAAGACTTTAGTGATTTAAAAGTAGCAGGAGCTAACGGACTTCAAGCTTATTCTGATACTTTAAATCAAAAATATTATGATGCTAAATGGAATAAGAAGGGGGATATAAATTCAGAGGAGTTTGAAAATATATTAAGAGTATCCGCATTAATAGGAGCTGTTTCTGAGGAAATTAGTATTAATAGAGATATTAAGTTAATTGCTATTACAAAGCTACCTATAGATTATGACATTAATTTTAATAATAAATCAGTTTCAAAGTTTGATACAACAGCAATAGTTCAAGATATTGATTTAGATTTTAAAGATAAGGATGGTAATTATAACTTCCCAGATGGATATTTTGATTATACTGTAGAGTCTTCTTCTACTAATGTTCATATAGATGACTATGGTGGATATATTTATGGTCAAGGTGAAGTAGTATTTAAATATGAAATTGATGAAAATATAGAAGTTTTAGATTTAATTATTAAAGAAGGAATAGATAGATATGGATATTCTCAAGGAGATAATGCAGAAAAGTATATTTATAACTATAAAACAGGAACTTATGATAAATTTTTAATGTCTCAAGGCTATGAAAAAATTAAGGATTTAGAAAATTATATAGATAATAATACAGTTAAAGTTAAGTATATAGTGACTGATTCAGGTAAGGGTGGTCAATCAATGATTCCAAGAATTACTGTTAAGGGGAGGGATAGATAATGCTAGTTATAAAGAATCTTGAAAAATCTTATGGTAATTTTAAAGCGTTAAAGGGAGTAAATTTAGAAATTGAAAAAGGTGAAATTTTTGGATTTATAGGACCAAATGGAGCAGGAAAAAGTACAACTATGAAAATAGTATCAGGACTTTTATCTCCAGATAGTGGTGAAGTATATGTAGATGGAATAGATGCAATTAAGAATAATAAAGCTTTAAAAGATAAAATAGGATATATGCCAGATTTCTTTGGAGTATATGATAATTTAAGAGCTATAGAGTATTTAGAATTTTATGCATCTATATATGGGATTGTTGGAGAAGAAGCAAGACAGTTATCTATGGATTTATTAGAACTTGTTAATCTTAAGGATAAATGGGATGCCAATGTAGATGGACTTTCTAGAGGAATGAAGCAAAGATTATGCTTAGCCAGATGTTTAGTTCATAATCCAGAATTATTAATATTAGATGAGCCAGCATCAGGTATGGACCCAAGGGCAAGATTTGAAATGAAAGGAATATTAAAGAACTTAAGAGAAATGGGTAAAACCATAATAGTTTCTTCTCATATTTTATCTGAACTTGGTGAGATTTGTACTAGAATTGGAATAATTAAAAATGGGGATATAGTTTGTGAAGGAACTGTAGAAGAAGTTATGCTTATGGCATCAGGTACTGCCCCTATAAATATAACAGTTATGGATAATGTAGAGGGTGCAATAAAGTTATTAAAAGAAAAATCAGAGGTTAAAGAAATATATATAGATGGTAATAAAGTTACTATAAATTTAGCTGGTGGAGATAAAGAAGCTAAAGATATTTTAAAAGATTTAATATTGAAGGATATTCCTGTTATAAGCTATAGCAAGGCAGCAGGAAACTTAGAAGAAGTCTTTATACAAATAACTGAAGATGATAATAAAGGAGGGAAATAGAATATGAAGTTAAATCCGGTTTTAAGAAATGAAAGTAAATTATCTGTAAGAACTCCAAGATTTTCTTTAATGTTATTAGTATATATTGCAGTTTTATCAGTAGGTACTTTAATATTTTATAGCAGTTATAGCTCAGATGTTTATGCATCAGGAGTAAATCCACAAGGAGCAGTTACTCTTTATATTATTATGGCAGTAATTCAAGCTATATTATTAATGTTTATAGTGCCATCATTAACATCAACTTCAATATGCTCAGAAAGAGAAAAGCAAACACTAGATATTTTGCTATCAACAAGATTAAGTTCATTTCAAATAATATTTGGAAAGCTACTAGCATCATCATTAAAAGTAATAATGCTAATAATTTGTACAATACCTTTATATGCTATTTGTGGATTAATAGGTGGTATTAAGCTTGGAAATATTTTGATTTTAGTTGGATCTTTTATAATTAGTACAATATTTGTAGGTTCTATTGGAGTATTTATTTCTACGTACTCTAAAACTTCAAAGGTTGCAACAGCATTAACTTATGCTTTAGTGTTATTTATATTTGTAGGAACAATAGTAATTGCTTATATCTTCCTTCTAATCAATACGTACAGAATGGGTTACAATGGAAAAACTCCAGAGATTTCACCAATTGCTTACTTAAGTCCTGCTACTGGATTTTTTGTAATGTTATCTAATCAAGTTGGTTTTGGAGGGAATTCTGTGTACTTTATAGGACAAGTGGGGCTTTCAAAATATGCAGATTATATTAGTATTGGAGTTCAAATTATATTAAGTTTTATATTTATATTTTTAGCTGGAAGAAGATTAAATCCATTAAATAGAAAGAAATTTAAATTAAGAAAAAAAGAAAGGTCAAAGAAAAAAGTAAAGGAGTAGCAAAATGAATTCTTTAAATAATGAAATATTAACCTTTATAAAAAAGGCATCAAAAAGAATTAAAGCTAACTTTATAATTAATTTAAGCATAATAGGTTTAAAATACCTATTATGCTTAATATTATCCTTACTATTAATATCTTTATTTATAACTATTCCTTATATAGAAGAGATTTCTTTAGGAATACTTATAATAGGCTTAATAGGAATTATAGTTTTTGGATTTATTAAAGCACCAGATAATAAAAAGGTTGCATTAATAGTAGATTCTAAGGGGTTAAAAGAAAGATTAACTACATCTTTAGAATTTATAAATGAAGAAGATAATATATCTATTGCTCAAAAAAATGATACTGTAAAGTTTATTAAAAATTTTAATATCAAAGAAAATCTAAAAATTTCTATAGATAAAAAACAAATAATTTTAGTCATATCATTAATTTGTCTATGTTTTTTAACTTCTTTTATAGATACAACAGCTAAAAAGGAAGCTAGTAATATAAGAGAATTCAATAAGTATCAACAGGAATATGTTAAGAAGGTTGAAGAAGAAAGTAAAAATGTGGATAAGTTAGAAAATTTATCAGAAGAAGAAAAGGAAGCAATAAAAAAGATATTAGAAGATGCAAAGAAGGAATTAAAAGAAAGTGATAAAAAGCTTGATGTAAATAAAACCTTAGAAAGAATGGAAAAGAAGCTAGAAGAGGCAAAAGAAAAATCAAGCAGTGAAAAAAGCAAAGAAGATATAGAAAATATGCAAAAGAATTTATTAGATAAATTTAATAAAGAAAAAGAAGAAGAAGCTAAAAAAGATTTAAATAAGCTTACTAATGAACTTATAAAGAAAAAAGAAAGTAAAGATTTAGGTGAGGCTGTATTATCAAAGGATAGTGAAGCTTTAGAAAAGGCATTAGGAAATTTAAAGAAATCTATAGGAAATATGAGTTCAAGTGAGCTTAATAATTTATCAAAATCCTTAGCAAGTGCAGCTGAAGGTGTTAATGATGAAAATTTAAAGGAAGCTTTAGAAAATGCTTCAAATTCAGTTTTAGATGGAAAGTTAGATGCTGAAGCCTTAAAGGAAGCTATTGAAAATTCACAAAACAATAGTAGTGGTAATAAAAATAAAGGTGAAGGAACTGGAGAAGGTGAGGGTTCTGGAGAAGGAGAAGGCTCTGGGGAAGGAGAAGGTTCTGGAAGTGGTTCAGGAAATGGTCAAGGACAAGGAAGCGGAAGTGGATCAGGTCAAGGCTGGGATACTGGAAGTGATGTAGGAAATGAAAATGATATAGATAATAAGCCAGGAGAACAAGTGTATATCCCAGGAAGAGATGTTGGGAATGATGAAAACTTAACTGGAAATAAAAATGAAAATGGAGATTCTCAAAGTATAGATTCAGAAAATGGATTTAATTTAGATGGGAATAAGATAGATTATGATAAGGTCATAGGGGATTACACTAATAGCGCTTTAGAAGGTGCTAATAATAGTAATTTACCAGAAAGCTTAAAGGATCTTATTAAGGATTATTTTGAAGGATTAAACTAAGGGGGTAAATTCATGGAAATAAATGAAAAAGAAATGCTAGAAATTTCAGAGAAAATAAGAAAATGCGAAGAAGAAATATCAAAAGGGATTATAGGTCAAAAGGATATAATAAGAAATGTTTTAGTTGCTATATTTGCTGATGGAAATGTACTTTTAGAAGGTATGCCAGGAATGGGAAAAACTCAATTAGTAAAGACAATAGGAAAGGTATTAGATTTAAAGTTTTCTAGAATTCAATTTACACCTGATTTAATGCCCGCAGATGTTGTTGGAACTAATATAGTTGTAAAGGAAAATGACAATACTGTATTTAAATTCGAAAAGGGTCCTGTATTTACTAACCTTTTATTAGCAGATGAAATTAATAGAGCAACTCCTAAAACACAATCAGCCTTACTTGAAGCTATGGGAGAAAAAACAGTTACAGTTGGAAAAATAACTTATGAAATGCCAAGACCATTTATGGTGCTTGCAACTCAAAATCCAATAGAGCAAGAGGGAACATATCCACTTCCAGAAGCTCAGTTAGATAGATTTTTATTTAAGCTAAATGTAGATTTTCCAAATTTACAAGAGTTAAAGGAAATAATGGATTTAACATTAACTAATGAAAAAACTGAAATTAATTCTGTTCTTCAAGGGGATGAAATCTTAAAAATAAGAGAGGCAATAAGAGAAGTTAAAATTGCAGACTCTGTTAAGGAATATGCTTTAAAACTAATATTAGCTACTCATCCTGAAATAGAAGAGGGTTCCGAAATAGTTAAAAAATATGTAGAGGCAGGAGCAAGTCCAAGAGCAGCTCAAGGGATAATTAGTGGAGCAAAGGTTAGGGCTGTAATGGAAGGTAGGCTTAATGTTTCCTTTGAAGATATAAAAGTTTTGGCTTATCCAATTCTAAGACATAGACTTATATTAAATTTTGATGCTATAACAGAAGGATTAACTGAAGAAAGTATTATAGATAAACTATTAGAAGATTTAAAGGTTGTGTAGCTCATGAGTGAAAGATTATTTAATGAGGATTTTTTCAAAAAGCTAAATAAAATTAATATGCATATAAATTTTAAGCTTTCATCTGGAACTCAAGGAGGAAGAAAATCTAAGGCTAAGGGTGTATCCGTTGAGTTTTCAGATTATAGAGAATATGCACCAGGTGATGATTTTAGAAGAATAGATTGGAATGCCTATGGAAGGTTTGATAAGTTTTTTGTTAAAGTTTTTATGGAAGAAAGAGAAGGAATATTTAATTTCTTTATAGATAAATCTAAATCAATGGATTATGGAGCAGTAAATAAAAAAGATACAGCCTTAAAGACAGTTGTAGCTCTAAGCTATATTGCCTTAAATAATTTAGATAGGGTAAATATTTCTACTATGGATAATGGAAATGTAGAAAGTATTAAATCTGCAGCAGGAAATAAGGCTTTTCAAAGAATACTTAGAGAGCTAGAAAGCTTAGAATTTAAAGGAAGTACAGATTTAGCTAAAAGTATAAAAAAGAGACCTCTATCACCTAGGGGAGTTTCTGTTATAGTTTCTGATTTCTTTAATAATCAAGGACTTAAAGATTTAGAAGATGCTTTAAAATATTTAGCCTTTAAAAAACAGGATATAATTTTAGTTCAAATATTATCAGAGGAAGAGTTAAATCCTGAGTTTAATAATGAAATTACCTTTATAGATAGTGAAACTAATGAAAATATAAAGATGAGTTTAACACCAAATATAATTAAAGAGTATAAAGCTACATTGAAGGTATATAAAAAATCAATTGAAGATTTAGCAAAAAAATATGGTGGAAAGTTTATAAGTGTAAGTTCAGGGATGGAAATAGAAGAAATAATACTAGGTGAATTTAATAAAAAAAGAGTATTGTATTAGGAGGAAGATATTATGGGATTTAGTAGCTTATGGCCTTTATTTTTATTAATAACCATTCCTCTTTTAATACTACTTTATATATTAAAAAGAAAGTATAGAGAAGAAGTTATTTCTTCAACACTTTTATGGAGTGAAGTTTATAAAAATACAAGAGCTAATACACCTTGGGAAAAGCTTAGAAAAAATATACTGTTACTTTTACAAATAATTATATTATTACTAATAATTCTAAGCTTAATGAAACCATTTTTAAATTTTGGAGGAAAGACTTATAAAAATATAATTTTAGTATTAGATAATACTGCAAGTATGACGGCAGAGTATGGAAATGGAACTAGGTTAGAGGAAGGAAAGCGACTCGCAAAGGAAGTACTATCCTCAACTAAAGAAGATACTAACACATATATTATATCCTTTGATGGAAGTAGTAATTTACTTCAAAATGGAGATTTTAATAAGGAAGTATCTAATGAAATTATTGATTCTATATCGCAAAGCTATGGAACAGGAGATATAAATGACACTATATCTTTTATTAAGGCTATAGGAGAGGGAATAGAAGAAGATTATGAAGCAATTATTATTACTGATAAAGAATTTTCATTAGGAGATGTTAATGGAAAAATAGTTTCCCTAGCAAATTCAGGAGTAAATGCTTCTATAGATAATATTTCTCATAAATATTTAGAAGATAAGATTAGAGTAATTGCAACTATAACTAATAGAGGAACAGGAGATTATGAAGGAGATTTTTCTCTTTATGATGGAGAAGAACTTATATCAGTTGAATCTCTAAGTCTTAAAGAAGGGGAAAATAAAACAATAAGCTTAGATTTGTCTTCAATTAAATCTGAAACATTAAGAGGAGAATTATCTAGAAAAGATATGATTTTAGAAGACAATACTTATAACCATGTAGTTGGAAAGAAAAAGGTTAATAAGATTCTTATAGTTACAGAGCAAAATTTATTCTTAGAAAAAGCTTTTAGTGTTATTCAAAATACTGAAGTATATAAAACTAATAATGTATCGAATTTAACTAGTTCAGATAATTATGATTTATATGTATTTGATAGCGTTACACCTGATATTATGCCATCTAAGGGAAGCATATTATTTATTAATCCAGCGTCAAATGAATTTTTTAATGTTGTATCTGGTGGAGAAGGAGGAGAAGCTAAGGCTGTTATTGGAGAAGTATCAAAATACTTAGAAGGTACCACCTTTACTGCTGGAAAGTACAATGCAATAGAAATTCCTTATTACGGAAGAGGGTTTCTAAATATTGATGAAGATTTTATAGGTTTTAAGGGAGAAGTTGATGGAAGAAAAATAGCTTCCCTATCATTTGATCTTCATAATAGTGATTTTCCATTAAAAAAAGAATTCCCAATATTAATGTATGAACTAGGTGAAAATTTAATTTCTAGTGGAATGGTATATAAGAATAATTATAAAGCAGGAGATAAAATTATAGTTAGTGGTATTAGTTTAGATTCTAATATTACATTAACTTATCCAAAGGGTGAAAGTGAAGAAATATCTTCAGGTGATGAAATAAAAGAAGAAAATGAACTTGGAGTATATAAATTAGAAGCCCTAGATGAAAAAGAATTATTTTCAGTAAACTTCCCTTCAGAAAAAGAGGGAGACACAAAGGTAAGTAATATTAGTGAAAGTGAAAATTTAGTAACTTCTAAAGCTGAATTAAAAAGAGGTATAAATATATCACCTATACTTATACTTTTGGTAATTATGGTAGTGGCTTTTGAATGGATAATGTATAAACGAGGAAATTAGGAGGCAAGAAAATGAAGATAGAAATAGGAAATTTATATTTTTTAATACTAGTCCCATTAGTTTTTGCCTTTATGATTTATAGTTTTAAAAAATATAGGCCATGGAATAAAAATGAGTTAGTAGTATTTATAAGTAGAACACTAATTTTTGCTTTACTTATATTAGCATTTGGTAATATAACAGTTAATTTAAAGGGAAGAAATATTTCAACAGTATTTTTATTAGATGTATCTGAAAGTATTGGTGATTTTGAAGAATCAGGGAAAGATTTTATAAGTGCAGCACTAGAAGATATGCCAAGGGGAAATAAATCTGGAGTAGTACTATTTGGTGATAATTCAAAAATAGATAAGATTTTAAATAAAAAGAAAGAATATAAATCTATAAATGAAAGTCCTGTAGTTACAGCTACTAATATCCAAGAGGCAATAGAAAGCTCTTTAAGTCTATTTGAAAGAGGCGGGTCAAAGAGAATTGTCTTGATAACTGATGGAGAAGAAAATCAAGGAGATATTTTAAAATCTATTCCATTAATAAATGAACAAAAAATAGATTTTAAAGTATATAAGGTAACTGGAGAAAAAGGAAATGAAGTTTACGTAGATAGCGTAAAGGTGCCAGATAATATAGCTGTAGGAGAAGAATTTTCAGTGTCTATAGATATAAAATCTAATTATGCAACGAAGGCTAAGCTTTCACTTTTTTCTGGTAGAACTAAGGTAGGAGAGCAAGAAGTTCAAATTCAAAAGGGGAAAAACTCCTTTGTATTTAGAGATAAGCAAGAATCAGGGGGCTTTAAAGGATATAGAGTTTTAATAGAAGCAGATGATGATACAAATAAAGTAAATAATGAATTTAGTACCTTTACAAATGTAATGGATAAGCCAACTATACTTATTATAAATGGAGTTAAGGGAGATTCAAAAGCTTTAGAAGAAATATTATTAAATTCAGGAGCAAATATTAAAAAAGTATCACCAGGAGCAGCACCTAGTTCATTAAATGAATTATTAGAATATAAAACTATAGTACTTAATGATGTCCATAAAGATGATTTAACAAATGGATTTATGGAGAATATAGAAGCTTATGTAAGAGATTATGGTGGTGGACTTATAACTTTTGGTGGTGAAGATTCTTATGCTCTTGGAGGGTATAAGGATACAGCTCTAGAAAATGTATTGCCTGTTTATATGGATAAGAGAGGTAAAAATGAAGTTCCAGCTATAAGTATAAATTTAATTATAGATAAATCAGTTAGTATGAGTGCAGAAGGCTCTGGTGTAAGTAAATTAACCTTAGCCAAGGAAGCTGCAATGAAGGCATTAGAAAATTTAAGAGAAGTAGATGAAATATCTGTAATAGCCTTTGATGATACTTATGATGTAGTTGTACCACTTCAAAAGGTTGGTGATAAGGAATATATAAAAGAACTTATTTCTGGAATACAAATAAGAGGGGGAACTTCTATATATCCAGCTTTAGAAGAAGGATATAATATACAACTTGAAAGTACTGCGAAAATAAAACACACTATTTTATTAACAGACGGACAAGATGGATATGGTTATGAAAACTATTTAAATTTATTGCAAGGATTTAATGATAATAATATTACACTTTCTACAGTAGCTGTTGGAGAAGGGGCAAATGCAGATCTTTTAAATCAATTAGCATCTGTTGGAAGAGGAAGAGGTTATTATACAGATATTTATACAGATATTCCTAGAATATTTGCAAAGGAAGTATTATTATCAGCAGGCACTTATATAATAAATGAAGAATTTACTCCTAAAATACTAAGTAATCATGAAATATTAGCAGGAGTTAAAACTTCTGATGGAATACCTAGTTTACTTGGATATATAGGTACTTCTATAAAAGAAAATGCAGTAGAAATTTTAAGTTCAAGCCATGATGAGCCAATATTAGCTGCTATGCAATATGGAATAGGTAGAACAGTAAGTTTTACTTCAGATATTAATGGACAGTGGAGTAAAAATTATTTAGCTTGGGAGTATGGACCACAGCTTATAAAGAATATGGTTTACTTTACAATTCCTAAGTATGGAGAAGAAGGATACCTAAATATATCACAAGAAGGTAATGAAGCTAAAATAGAATTTTATAATGATAATATTTCTAAAGATGCAAAGGTAAAAGGAATATATAATGGAGAAAATGGCGAAGAAGGAGAATTTGAATTATCTCAAGTGGAACCTGGAAAATTCTCTGCAAATATACCTTTAAATTCATTAGGATTTTATAACTTTAATATAAGAGAAGAGGAAAATGGAGAAGTTACAAGTAGCTATAAAGGAGCTTTTGCACTTCAATATTCAGATGAATATAAATTCAATACAAATGCTGAAAAGTTAGATGTAGTAGTAAAAGAAACAAAGGGAAGCTTTATTAATAAACCAGAAGAAGTTTTCCAGGGAAATCTTCAAAGAGAATATAAAAAAATAAATTTAACAAATGGTCTTTTATTAATAAGTATGCTATTATTTATGCTAGATATAGCCTATAGAAGATTAAACTTAGATTTTATTAGAAGCTTTAAAAAGAGAAAAGATAAGTCTAAGGAAGAAAAGAAAATAAAAGACAATTTAATAAATAAAGAAAGTAAGATTTCTAAGACAATAACTGAAGAGAAAAAGATAATAAAAGAAAAGCTTAAAGAAGAAATTAAAATTGAAGAAGAGAAAGAAATCAAAAAACCTAAAATTAATAAAAAGAAAGCATCAAAGGAAGAAAATAAAAAACAATCCCTAGATACTAGCGCACTACTTAAAAAGAAAAACGATAGAAAGGGGCTATAAATTTTCTTCTTCAAACATCAAGTGTTAACATAGCATATCCAGGTTCCGTCGCATGCGCTCCAAGTCACCTTGCTATGATATGTTAACACTTTTTGTTATTGTTTAGGAAATTATATCTATGGACGAGTTACAGATGAATAAGGATTTTACTATAATAAAGTTTAGAAAATTAATTTGAAGTAAATATTTTATGTTAGGATAACTTGAGTTTATTATAGCTTAACTAACATAATATATTTACTTCTTTTTTTTGAAGAGAGTTTTATATAAAAAATGCTAATAATATTAATGAAAAATTCAAAAAGTAAGCGTTATTGAAATTGAAAATTTATTGTGATAGTATTTTTTCTTGTATCAAAAGGGAGGTTTTATAATGAAAGGTAAAATAATAATAAATACAATTATATTTATATTTATAATAGTTTTTGTTAAAATGTTTCAATCAATATTTGGAGTTGGAAATTCTTTAATTGGAGTAACTATAATAACTACAGCACTAACTCTTATGGAAAAAGATTTAACAGTAGCACCATTTAAAAATTTCTTTAAAATATTAGGAGTTAATTTATTTAGTTTAGTATTTTCAGTTTTAGCACTTCAAAATGTATGGCTTGGACTAATATTAAACTTTATTGCTCTTTTTGTAATAGGGTATTTCTTTAGTGGAAATTTAAAAAAGTCTATAGTAGTGCCCTTTGGACTTCAGTATTTCTTTATGCTTTTTTATCCAGTAGAAGGAGTTGAATTATTTAATAGATTTATATCATTATTTTTTGGAAGTATTTTTATAATGATAATTCAATTTATTGTTAACAAGGATAAGGTTTTTAAAACAGGAACAAAATCTATAAATAAAATTAGTGATATTATATTAGCCAAAATAAGATTAATACAAGAAAATAAAGAATTTAATAAGGAAAACTTAGAAATAACAGAGTCAATAAATTATTTAAAAAGAGTTGTTTATGATAAAAGAGTAGATGATTATTATATAACTAGTGATGGAATAATAGTAACTGATATTATATGGTCATTAGAAAGAATAAATATACTATTAGATAAGATTAGTTTAGAAAAAAATAAACAATATTATAAAAATTTATTAGATTATCTTTATAATGAAGTTAAAAATATAAGAGATAGAAAATTTGAGTTAAAAGATATAGATGCTATAAAAGAATATATAGGAATAAAGGATATAAATAGGGACTATGTAAATGAAATTGTTGATTTAATAAGTATTCTTTATAGGGAAGTAGAAAGTATAGGGAGTTTAAGTGGTAAGGAAAAGAAAACTATAAAAAAAGAATACGATATTCCATATCATTTTCATAATATAGCTATTCATAAAAGAAATTTTAATATTGATTCAGCTAAGGTTAGATATGCAATACGATTAGGGATAATAGGTGCTATTACTGCATTTATAGCTAAATTATTTAATTTTTCTGAAGGAAGATGGATGTGCTTTACAATATTTTCACTTATTCAACCTTATGTAGAAACTTCTAATGAAAGAGTAAAAGATAGAGTTATAGCAACATTTATAGGTGGAATAATAGTTCTTATAGCTTTTGGAACTATAAAAAATCAAACTATAAGATCAGCAATTATTCTTTTAGCTGGTTATTTAGATCCATTTAGTAAAAATTATAGACAAAAGATGGTTTGTATAACTGTATCAGCAGTAGCATCAGCTGCAATTCTAGGTGGAACCTTTAAGTTGGTAATTACAAGAATTATATTTGTTATTATAGGAGCATTGTTAACAATGTTTGCAAATAAGTACATTTTTCCTTATAAAATTAAAGATATGAAGAATTATTTATTTGATGTATATAATTCACTTATAAATCAAATGAAAGAAGATATAATAGAAAAGCATAATGATTATAGTATAAGAAATCTTTATCTTATTACTGGGTTTATAGAAGAGAGAATGAAAGTAGCAATGAGTATTAATAATAACAATAAAGAAATTAATGAATTTCTAGAGAGAAATAGATTTAAGGTAAATTCCATGTATAAGGACTTTGTCAATACAAAAAAATAAATTATTTATGTAGCAAAAGCATATGAAAAGAAATACTTATATATTAATAGTAATAAAATAGGAGATAACCATATGCAAATGATGGATATGCTTTTTAAAGGACTTATGGGAGGCCAAATGGGTGGAGGAATGCCTGGAATGGGCGGAGGTGGAAACCCACTTATGAATATGCTTTTCAGTTCCATGATGGGTGGAATGGGAGGACAACGAAGCGGCCAAGGTCAAGGTCAAGGAAATAATCCATTATCTATGCTAATGAATGGCATGGGTGGAGGAATGCCACAAGGAAATAATATGAACCAAGGAAATGGTATAAATCAATTGTTAAGTATGTTAATGGGCGGAAACAATATGAATATGCCAAATAATATGAATGGAAATATGAACGCTAATATGAATAATAATCCTTTATCAATGCTTATGAATGGATTAAATCAACAGCCACAACAAAATCAACAACAAGCGCAACAAAGAAACCAAAATATGAATAGAAATCAAAACATGAATAGAAACAATAGTGTTGATATGAATCAATTAATGAATATGTTAATGAACGGTGGAAATCCAGGCAGTCAACAAGGACAACAAAATCAACAAAACCCAAATAATATGAATAACATGGCTAATATGAATAGTCAAAATAATTCACAAATGGATCCTTTAGCAATGTTATTTAATTCAATGGGGGGTAACGGGATGAATGGAAACATGAATGGTGGAATGAATGCAAATCAAAATCAAGATAGTAGAAGTTCATCAAGAAGCCGAAGAAAACACAGATAGGGAATGTAAAATGTAGAATTTAGAATGTAGAATTGTGGAGTTTTTTCGAATAAAGCTTTTTAGAAATTTTGAAATTAAAAAATGGTTTTTGGTAATTTGGAACAAATTACTTCAATAATTATCAATTATCCATTGTCAATTATTAATTACATTAATGTAGCTGCCTTTTGGGCAGCTTTATTTTAGTTAACATAATGTTAATGTAATAAAGATGCAAAATATTAAAAGAAATGCTTTATTATTTGTAAAAGAAATGTTATCCTATATAATCGAGAATAAAGTTATAGGAGAGTAATAAGTAATGGCAAAAAATATGACGAAAGATATGACAACAGGTAGTCCAGTTAAATTAATATTATTATTTTCAATACCACTGCTTATAGGAAATATATTTCAACAGTTTTATAGTATGGTAGATACTATAATAGTTGGTAGATTTATAGGAGTAGATGCTTTAGCTGCAGTTGGAAGTACAGGATCTATGTCATTTTTAATAAATGGCTTTGTTGTAGGGCTTACAAGTGGGCTTTCAGTTTTAGTTTCTCAAAAGTTTGGAGCTAAAGATGAAGAAGGATTAAAAAAAGCAACTTCAAGTGCATTAGTTTTATCATTAATAGCATCAATATTAATTACATTAATAAGTGTTTTATTAGCAAGACCAATGCTTCACTTGATGAATACTCCAGAAAACATAATGGCAGATGCATATAGTTATATAGTAATTATTTATGCAGGAACTATAGCAACTGTAGTTTATAACATAATTTCAGGTATATTAAGAGCTTTAGGAGATAGTAAAACTCCATTATATTTCTTAATAGTAGCATCAATTTTAAACATAGTTTTAGATATAGTATTTATAGTAAACTTCTCTATGGGAGTTGCAGGTGCTGCATGGGCAACAATAATATCTCAAGGGGTTTCAGGAATATTATGTGTAGTTTATACATATAAAAAATATAATATATTAAGATTAAAAAGAGAAGATTTTAAAGTTAAAAGATCAATGTATATAAAGCATTTAAAAATAGGGATTCCAATGGCTTTACAATTTTCTATAACAGCAATTGGAATTATGATAGTACAAGGAGCTTTAAATGTTTTTGGTTCTGTAGCAATAGCATCATATACAGCAGCTTCAAAGGTTTTACAAATAGTTATGCAACCAGCAATTACATTTGGTGTAACTATGGCAACATATTGTGGACAAAATTTAGGTGCTAAAAATTATGAACGTATAAAAGAAGGCGTAAGAAGATGTACACAAATATCTATAATTACAAGTATAATTGCAGGACTAATACTTGTATTTGGTGGAAAATTCTTTGTAGGATTATTTATTGAAAATCCAGATGCAACTATTTTAGCTTATGCACAAGAATGTCTTAATTACGCGGCTATGTTCTTTATACCTTTAGGATTAATATTTATATATAGAAATGCCCTTCAAGGTATGGGGGAATCCCTTGTACCAATGTTAGCAGGAGCATATGAATTAATAGCAAGAGCAGCAGTAGCATTTACACTACCAAAGTTTATAGAATATACAGGAATATGCTTATCAGATCCAATTGCATGGTTATCAGCAGCAATTCCTCTTGGAATATATTACTTTAAGAAAATGAAAACTATTGAAAAACAAGGTTTATAAAGAAAAGTTGAAATAAATTTAAAATATTCAGAAAAATTACTTGCAATATAAATAATACTGTGTTATTATTAGAAAGTAGCAAAAAGCTAATAAAAAAAGTTTCGATTGGATAAATAGTTTCTCAGAAATTAGAGATTATATATCAATTTAGAATCTTTAATTTTAGGAGGAATATTTATGTCAGATAAAACTTTATCATGCAGAGATTGCGGAAGCGAATTCATATTTTCAGTAGGAGAACAAGAATTCTACCAAGAAAAAGGATTCACAAATGAACCAACAAGATGTATATCTTGTAGAAGAGCTAAAAAAGAACAAAATAGAAGATAATTTTAGATTGTTTAAGGTTGTAGTGCAAACTACAACCTTTTTTGATATACTTGCCTAAACTCTAATATTTTTAGCAATATAAATATTGTAAAAAAATATATAACACCTACTATTTGTAAATTAATAAAATATTTATATCCATTACCTAACCCCTCTAATATAGTACCTTGAGCAGCAAAATTATCAGTAAAGCTTACAAAGAAATAACTAGTTTTAAAATAGCTATTAAATATTCCAAAAGCTATAGATAATATTTCTACCTGTATAAAAACTTCTAATAACTCCTTTATTTTTAATTTATAATTATGAATTACTATAAAATATATAGGTAGAATTATTATTGCTATATGGCTTAATGTAAATTTGTAGTATTTAAAATAACTTGAAGATAAAGATAAATCTATTGCTATAAAACTACTTAACCCTCCAATAACACCACAAACTAATAGAAAATTAAATATTTTTTTATTCTTATTTGATGCTAATATTATAGATAATATAGTGCAAATATAACACAGATGAAAAGGTAAGTTATTTATATCTATACCAAGTATTAGCCAATTTCCTATATAATAAAAACTTAGTGTGATTCCAGTAATAAATGAAAATACTAATCTTATATTTCTTTCTAACTTTGAATTATATCTAATAAAATCTTTTAAAATTAATATTATTGAAAATAATAAAAATAGAATTATAAATGGCGCATATCTTTCATAAATATTCATAATATAGTTATCAGTATCACTAATATTTACAATAAAATCTCTTACCTTAACCCAATTCATTATGTACTCCCCTAATAGTTTATATTTTTAGTAATAAATCTTTATATAATAACTATGAAATATTTATTTATAAAATAACTAAAAATAAAAAAGGAAGATATAATTTAATAATATATTTATGACTGATAAACTGTAGCTTTATTAGTTATAATCATTAAAACAAGAGCAGGATAGACTTTATAAAATATGATATAATAATTAATAATTGATGCGAAAGAAGTTATTAAATAGAAAGAAGGTGTATGATATGAAAAAGATAGCTTTAGGTCAAAGTGATTTTAAAACAATTATTGAAGATGATAGATATTTTGTAGATAAAACTCTTTTAATAAAGGAATTTTTAGAAGATCCATCACAAATAATTTTAATTCCAAGACCAAGAAGATTTGGTAAAACTCTTAATTTATCTATGATAAGATATTTTGTTGAAAAATGTGATGAAGATAGAAGACATCTATTTAATAATCTTCTTATAGAAAAAGAAGAAGATATAATGAAACGACAAGGAATATATCCAACTATATATTTAACCTTTAAAGATGAAAAACATGATGATTTTAATATTCTAGTAAAGAGATTAAATTATTATTTAATTGATATATATAATCAATTCAAGCATATATATGATTATTTGAAAGATGAAAGTGATAAGAACTTTTTTAGAAAAATTCAAAGTGGAAAAGCAAGTAAAGATGATATAGAAATAGCCTTAAGAAAATTAAGTAATTATCTTTATGATTATTATGGAGAAAAAGTTATTGTTTTAATAGATGAGTATGATACACCAATTCAACATAGTTATTTTTCAGGAATTTATGATGAAACTATTGGATTTATGAGAAATTTTTTATCTAATACATTAAAGGATAATATATATCTGGAAAAAGCAATGTTAACTGGGATATTAAGAGTAGCTAGAGAATCTATATTTTCAGGACTTAATAATTTAAAAGTAAATACTATTTTAAAAAATGCTTATTGTGATAAATTTGGATTTACAGATATAGAAATAGAAAAAGTGTTAAATGATTTTAATGTAGTAGAGCAAAGAGAAGAATTTAAAAAGTGGTATAATGGATATATTTTTGGAAATACAGTAATTTATAATCCTTGGTCAGTATTATGTTATTTAGATGATAGAGATAGTGGATTTATGCCCTATTGGGTAAATACATCAGAAAATAAAATAATAAAAACTATTTTATCAAAAGGCAGTGAAGCCTTAAAAAAATCCTTTGAAGAATTACTTAGGGGAAATACTATAGAAGCTATTATAGATGAAAATATAGTGATGGCGGATATAGAATTAAATGAAGATAATATATGGAGCTTTTTACTTATGGCTGGATATTTAAAAGTTGTAGGAAAAAGAAGAGAAGATATAGAAATATATTATAGCTTAAAGATCCCAAACTTAGAAGTTAAATATATGTATGAAAAAATAATTCGTGATTGGCAAAGTGAAAGCTATATAGCATCAGAATATAATGAAATGCTAAAAGCTTTAGTAAACTTTGATTACGAAGTATTTGAAGAAATATTTATAGACTATGTAGAAAAGTCATTAAGTTATTTCGATGTATCAGGGGAAGAACCGGAAAAGGTATATCATAGCTTTGTTCTTGGAATGTTAGTATCTTTAAATAGAACACATTACGTTTTATCAAATAGAGAATCAGGCTACGGAAGATACGATGTAATGGTAATACCAAAAGATATAAATAAACCAGGAATAATAATTGAATTTAAAAGAGCAAGAAAAACAAATAAAAAATCAATAGAAGAACTAATAGAAGAAGCAAGAAAACAAATAGAAGATAAAAAATATGAAACAGAACTATTAAATAGAGGAATAACTAATATAAAGAAGTTAGTTATAGTATTTAAGGGAAAAGAAGTTTATGTCAATGATGTAAGTTAATTAGAAGCTGGGAAACTGGCTTCTTTTTTATTAAATATTAAAAGTGTGTAATTTACGACAAAATTATACAAAAAAATTGAGAAAGTAATGTTAAAATATATGTATTAATAAAATATTTTGATACTTAAAAATAAGAATAAATAATTTAATATGATTTTAAAGAAAAGGTGATATTTATAAATGATAGTATATAGGGCATCAAAATCAGAATTTATGGAACATGTTGAAAATGATATAATTAGCATAGAAATAGATAAAAAATATAAAGAAAAGATAGGGAAATCTAATTATAGAGAATTTAAGTCATGGGATAATTCAATGCAATATATGTACAAGGTATTAAATTCTAATAGTATTCCAGATAATTGTGGAATAGCAATTGAATATAGAATACCGGCTACTTCAAGAAGAATAGATTTTATTATTACTGGATTAGATGAAGAGAATAAGGAACATGTAGTAATTGTTGAATTAAAGCAATGGGAGAGCATAGAGAAAGTTGATGATGAAGATGCTATTGTTAAAACAATGATCAACAAACATATTATTAAGACTACGCATCCATCTTATCAGGCATGGTCATATGCATCTTTAATAGAAGATTATAATGATTCAGTTGAAAAGAAAAAGTTAGTACTTCATCCATGTGCATATCTACATAACTATATTTCTCCTGATAATAATGATCCATTAAAAAATGATATATATGAAGAGTATGTAAATAGAGCTCCTATATTTACTAAGGGAGATGCTGTTAAACTAAGAAACTTTATATCAAGGTTTGTTAAAAATGGAGATGAAGGATTAGGATTATTTGAAATTGAAAATGGAAAGATAAGACCTTCAAAATCATTACAAGATGCTTTAGTATTAATGCTAGAAGGAAATGAAGAATTTTTAATGCTTGATGATCAAAAGGTTATATTTGAAAAGATAAGAAAAACAACTAAAAAGACAATGTTATCTGGAGAAAAAAGAGTTTTTATTGTTGAAGGAGGGCCTGGCACAGGGAAATCTGTATTAGCAATAAATTTATTAGTAAAACTTTTGTCTGAAAATTTATTAACATATTATGTATCAAAAAATTCGGCACCTAGAGAAGTGTATAATAAAAAATTAAGAGCTAAGTATAGTAAGAAATATATAGATAATTTATTTAAAGGATCAGGATGTTTTATAAATACCAATTGTAATGAAATAGATGTTATTTTAGTTGATGAAGCTCATAGACTTATGAAAAAGTCTGGAATATTTAAAAATTTGGGGGAAAATCAAGTAAAAGAAATTATTAATTCAGCTAAAGTATCTGTATTTTTTATCGATGAAAATCAAAGAGTTACCATAGATGATAATGGAACTATTTCAGAGATAGAAAAGTTTGCTTCAGAATTTAATGCAAAGATAACAAAGTTAAAATTAACATCGCAATTTAGATGTAATGGTAGTGATGGTTATTTATCGTGGATAGATGATGTACTAGAAATAAGTAATACAGGAAATTTTGATGGATTTGAGTTTGATTATGATATAAAAATAATTGATGATCCAAAAGAAATTTATAGTAAAATAGTAGAGTTAAATAGTAAAGATAATAAAGCAAGAATGCTAGCAGGATATTGTTGGGATTGGATAAGTAAAAAAGATATTAATAAATATGACATTAAAATAGATGAATATGATTTTAAGATGAAGTGGAATTTAAGTAATACTAAAACCTGGGCTATAGATAGTGATAGTATTAATGAGGTTGGATGTATTCATACAGCACAAGGATTAGAATTTGATTATGTTGGAGTAATTATTGGAGAAGATATTAGATTTGAAGATGGGAAGATTATAACTGATTTTAATAAAAGGGCAAAAACAGATAAGAGTTTAAATGGTATAAAAAAATTATATAAAGAAAATCCAGAAAAAGCATTAAAGCTTGCAGATGAAATAATAAAAAATACTTACAGGACTCTTATGACAAGAGGTCAAAAAGGCTGTTATATTTATTGTGTTGATAAAGCTTTAGCTAGCTACTTGAAAAAGAGAATTGAATTAATAAATTATACTATTAAATTTAAAGATATTGAAGAGTATAGTGAAAAAATATTATTTAGATAATTAAAGTAATAGTATTTAGAGTTTATATAATTAAAATATAAGATTAAGGAGATAAGGAATTTAATGGATGAAATAAAAAAAAGAATAAGAAAATTTAGAGATGATAGGGAATGGTCTCAATTTCACACACCAGCTAATTTAGCAAAGGCAATAAGCATTGAAGCAGGAGAATTATTAGAGCATTTTCTTTGGGATAATAATTATGATAAAAAGGAAGTATGTGAAGAATTAGCAGATGTTATAATTTACTGTTTACATATGGCTGATTCTCTAGAAGTTGATATAGAAGATATAATTAATAGAAAAATGGACAAAAATGAGAAGAAATATCCAGTAGAAAAATCTAAAGGTACAAGTAAAAAGTATACAGAACTTTAAATATTTATTTTTATATTTACTTAATAATATTAATAAATTATAGAGTAATTAATTTAAAATACAAAGATAGTAGATGATTATAAATACAGTATATATAATCATCTATTTTTATTTTATTAAGATAAAAAATAAAGTAAATTAAAATAATTGATACTTGTAGTAATTATTGATGATATATGAATAGTTTAATATATAAATGCAAAGAGGATAATAGTATAAAATTAGAAGATGATACTAATAAAATAATATTAAATACTAAAGGGTTTATGAAAGATTTAAATGATGAACTTATAGAGTTTTTAAAATATGTAGAACATTCAGAGTCTATAACAGCAGAAGAATATAAGGGAAGTTTAGTTAAGAATATTCATAAAAAAGTTATAGAAGTTAAAAATAATTCGAATATTGAGGTGGAGTTTATGACACTTTTAGAAAGAGATAGAGAGAAATTTAAAGAGAGAAGCGTTAATTAGTTTCTCTCTTTTTTGTGCTCAGAAATGTAATGGAATAAAAAAGTGTAAAAATTAAGAAATTAAAGTCGATAAATTTGTAAAAATAATAGTTCCATAAATACATTTCCATGCATAGAATAAAAACATATAATTAAACATAGAAAACATATAGGAATACTAGGATAAAGGGGAGGGGGTATAAAATGATTGAATTAAAAAATATTAAGAAGGTTTTTGTAAGGGATAAAAATAGGATAGAAGCACTAAAGGATGTTACTCTTAAGGTTAATGAGGGGGATATTTTTGGAGTAATTGGATTTAGTGGAGCTGGGAAAAGTACATTAATTAGGATTGTTAATTATTTAGAAAAACCTACAGAGGGGCAAGTTATAGTTAATGGTAATGATTTAAGTAAACTTAATAATAAAGAATTAAGAGATTTAAGAAAAAGGATTGGTATGATATTCCAGCACTTTAATTTACTTGAATCTAAAACTGTATATCATAATATTGCAATTCCACTTATTTTAAATAATATATCTAAAAAAGAAATTGATGAAAGAGTAAAAGAGTTATTAGAGTTTGTTGGTTTAGCTGATAGAGCTAACGCATATCCAAGTGAATTATCAGGTGGTCAAAAGCAAAGAGTTGGGATAGCTAGAGCACTTGCAACTAATCCTTTGGTTTTACTATGTGATGAAGCAACATCAGCTTTAGATCCACAAACTACACATTCAATTTTGCAGTTATTGAAGAAAATTAATAAGGAATATAATATTACAATTTTAATGATTACTCATGAAATGAATGTAATTAGAGAAGTATGCAATAAAGTTGCTGTTATAGAAAATGGAGAAATAATAGAAATTGGAAGGTTAATAGAGATTTTTGGAAATCCTCAAAAACAAACTACTAAAAATTTTGTAAGAACTGTTGTGAATGATAGAGTACCAGAATCAATTTTAGAACAATATAGAGGTGATGAAAAAGAAAGGTTATTAGAGTTAAAGTTTATAGGAGGAAAAGCTAAAGAGGCAGTAATTTCAGATGCATCTAAAAAGAATAATGTAGAGATTAATATATTATATGCTAATTTTACTGAATTAAAGAAAGATATACTTGGGTATATAACTGTTTCAATAAAAGGTGATTTAAAAGATATTGATTTAGCTGTAGGGTATTTAGAGGATAAGGGCGTAGAAGTAAGGGAGGTAATTAGATAATGCTAGTAACTTGGGAGCAAATATGGGTAGCTACACTACAAACATTACAAATGGTTAGTATATCATTATTAATTGGATCTTTAATTGGAATTCCATTAGGAATATTATTAGTCATTACTAATGGAACTGGTGTTATTAAAAGTAGATTGTTATCAACAATAATAAATATGGTTATTAATATAGTTAGATCTATTCCTTTTATTATATTACTTGTTGCTATAGTGCCATTAACAAGAATAATTGTTGGAACTTCTATAGGTACAAAAGCAGCAATAGTACCACTTATATGCTATATAATTCCTTATATAGCAAGATTGGTAGAAAATTCTTTACTTGAAGTAAATAAAGGAATTATTGAAGCAGCAGAGGCTATGGGAGCAACTATTATTCAAATTGTTTGGTATTTTTTATTACCAGAAGCATTAGGTTCATTAATATTAAGTATTACTACAGCAACAATAGGTCTTATAGGGGCAACTACTATGGCAGGAACTGTTGGTGGTGGAGGAATTGGTGATATAGCAGTTTCATATGGATATCAAAGATTTGATACAACAACAACAATTATTACTGTAATTATTTTAATAGTATTTGTACAAGCTATACAAAATTTGGGGATAATATTATCAAGAAAAATAAGAAAAAATTAAAAAGTTAATATAAAAAATAAATTATAAAGGGGATATATATTATGAGAAATAAAGGTATTAAGGCATTATCAGTTTTATTAGTAATAGGGGCATTTATTTTAGTAGGTGTAGGGTGCAAAAATACAAAAAAATTAAGCGAAGATAATTTAGAGAAAAAGGAAATAACTATAGGAGTTTCTCCAGGACCATATAATGTATTATTTAACGATGCAATAAAACCAATATTAGAAAAAGAAGGTTATACAATTAAAGAAATTGAGTTTTCAGATTTATTGCAATCAGAGGTTGCTTTAACAGAAGAAAGTGTTGATTTTAATGTAGCTCAGCATACTTCATATGCAGAAAATTATAATAAAGAAAAGAATGGAGATTTAACTCCAATAGTTCCTATTCCAACTGTACCTGCAGGAATATTTTCTGAAAACCATAAATCCTTAGATGAGGTTAAAGAAGGAAGTAAGGTTGCAATTCCAAAGGATCCATCAAATGCAGCTCGTGCTTTTAGATTATTAGAAAAAGCTGGATGGATAAAAACTAAGGAGGGGGTTGATAAAGCAACATTAACTCTTAATGATATTGAAGAAAATATTTATGGAATTGAAATAATAGAAATGGAATCTTCTCAAATTCCAAGGGTACTTCAAGATTTAGATTTTGGAATATTACCAGGGAGTGTTGTTTATTTAGCTAATATGGATCCGGAAAAATCAATATTATCAGAAGATGTTTCTAAAAATCTTGAATTAGTAGTTGTAGTAAGTGAAAAAAATAAGGATTCTAATTGGGCAAAGGCAATTGTAGATGCGTATAAATCAGATGAATTTAAAGCATATATGGAAGAGCATAATAAAAATAATTATTGGTTTATTCCTGAGGAGTTAAGATAAAAAGGGGATGAGAATTTGGATAATATAGAAGAAAAAATTATTAATATAATAGATAAAAATAGAGGAAGGATAATAGAATTTGCAAGAGATATTCTTGCTAATCCTGAGCTTGGTTATAAGGAAATAAGAACAGCAGAAAAAGTAGCTGAAATCTTAAAGGAATTATTAGAAGAATTAGAAACAAATCTTGCAATAACTGGTGTAAAAGGATATTTAAAAAAGAAGGATTCAGAAGATATAAATGTAGCTATAATTGGTGAATTAGATGCTATAGTAGTTCCTAACAATCAGCATGCTAATAAGAAAACAGGAGCATGTCACGCTTGTGGTCATCATGCACAGTTAGCAGGATTAATTGGAGCAGCAATTGCTCTATCAGATAGTGAAGTAAGAAATTCATTTAAAGGAAATATATCATTTTTTGCTGTACCTTCAGAGGAATATGGAGAAATAGAATATAAACTATCATTGAAAGATAAAGGATTAATTAAATATGGAGGTGGAAAGTCAGAGATTATAAGAATTGGTGCCTTTGATGATATTGATATTTCAATAGTACATCATTTAGATCCAGGTAAATATGATATTGGAATAGGAGATAAGTCTAGTAATGGATTTGTATCTAAATTAACAAGATATAAGGGAAAGGCATCACATGCAGCAGCATCACCACATTTAGGTATTAATGCAGTTAATGCAAGTTCTATTGGATTAAGTTCAGTAGCCTTTCAAAGAGAAACCTTTAAGGAAAGTGATACAGTTAGGGTTCATTCTATAATAACTAAAGGTGGAGGCTTAGTAAATGTAATTCCAGATGAAGTAGTTATAGAAAGCTTAGTTAGAGCAAATAATATTGAAGCAATTATAGATACAAGTAAAAAGGTAGATAGAGCTTTAAAGGCAGGAGCTTTAGCAGTAGGTGGAAGTGTAGAAATTAAAACAGAACCAGGATATTTACCAGTTATTCCATTAGAACCAAGTAAAGTAATGATAGATATTGCAAAGGAATTATTGCCTAATGGAAATATATCAATTACTAAAAAGGGGGATCATAGTGAAGGGTCTAGTGATGTAGGAGATTTGACTCATATAATGCCAGTATTAAAATTTAGTACTGGAGGATGTATTGGACAGCTTCATTCATCAGAGTTTGATATTGTGAATGAGGAGATTTCATATATTATAACTGCAAAAATCATGGCATTAACTGCTTATAGAATTTTAAGAGATAATAATAGTGAAGCTAAAAAAATTATTAAGGATTTTAATCAGAAGTTTACTATAAAAGAATATAAAGAGTATATGGATAACTTGGAAAATACAATAGAAGTTAACTACGAAAATGAATAATATTAAAGTAATAAGGTATAATAAAATTATTTAAAATTTACTTCCTTCAGTTTTGAAGTGTTAAAATATCATAGCAAGGTGACTTGGAGCTTGCGACGGAACCTGGATATGATATTTTAACACTTTTTTAATTCATAGGAAAGTATAAAAAGTTATGACTTATTACTAACTATTTATACTTTTCTTCATTCAGTTTGCAAAGATATAAACATTGTATGACGGTGACTTGGAGCGCATGCGACGGAGCAAGGAATATAATGTTTATCTCTTTTTTACCATTTAAAACTGAATTTATTCTTAGAATTCATACAGGGTAACTTAAATTCAAAAAAGTTTAAGTGTTTTCCATTAGCTGAAAATCTATCCCCAACAATATGAAGGGTATAGCCCATAATAAATCCTAATGTAAGATATATGTTACCAATATTATATACAGTATAGAAAAACAGCATTGTCCCAAGCCATTTATGAGTGAACATTCTATGGGGTGACAATTTTCCTAAGGTCACTAAAATAATAAAATAGAGGCTGTATTTATTATGTACAATAAATGTAGATAATATTTCAATAACTCTATTTGTTATGTTTAGTTTATATACTATTGCAAACAATAATAAACTTATCACTAATATTTTATTAAAAGTTTGGCTTGCTTTAGATTTTTCAGCATCTATATCTGGTAAATATGACCCTATTATGCTCCCACTAATAAGAGGGATAAAATAATTTAAATTTTGTTCCTTATCTAAATTAAATACAGCTAATCCCATAACTGTTGTAGCTGTTATTCCAATAGCTAAGTGTTCTCTACCTTTCATTAAATTTTCTCCATTTATCTTTTGTAATTTCTTATAGTGTACTATATTTCTAAAAAAAACAAAAGTATGTTCGTAAATTACATTTTATAATTTATATCCTTATATTTGAAGTGTTAAAGTTTCATAGCCAGGTGACTTGGAGCTTGCGACGGAATCTGGATATGATACTTTAACACTTTTTATGGAGTGATAGATGTATCTTTTTAAAAATTAAGTAATAAATTGACAAAGATTATCTTTTTTAAGTATAATACCAATGATAGTAAATTTATTTGTTGATTTTATATGGACTAATTTAAAAATACTAAATTAAATAAAAAAACACTTTTTATATAATTAAAGAGCTATAGGAGGGTAGTGATGATTAAAATAAATAATCTTCAAAAGACTTTTGGAGATACTAAGGTCTTAAAGGGAATTGATTTAGAGGTAAAAAAGGGAGAAGTAGTTTCAATTATAGGTCCTTCTGGAACTGGTAAATCAACTTTACTTAGATGTATGAATTTCTTAGAGATGCCAGATGAAGGGATAATTACAATTGGTGATACTTCTGTTAATGCTTCAAACTGTACTAAGAAAGAAATATATAATTTTAGAAAGAAAAGTGCTATGGTATTCCAAAGCATAAATTTACTTAAGAATAAGACAGCACTTCAAAATGTTATGGAGCCAATGATTGTGGTTCAAAAAATGCCAAAGAAGGAAGCTAAAGATATAGCACTTGGTCTTTTAGAAAAGGTTGGAGTTTTAGATAAAAAGGATTCTTATCCAAGAAATATGTCTGGTGGACAACAGCAACGTGTTGGTATTGCTAGAGCACTTGCATCTTCTGCAGAGGTAATTTTATTTGATGAACCAACTTCATCATTAGATCCAGAATTAGTTGGGGAAGTATTAAATATTATAAAAAAAGTAGCGGAAGAGTCTAAGGTTACTATGATTATTGTAACTCATGAAATGAAGTTTGCTAGAGAGGTATCAGATACTATAATTTTCCTTGAAAATGGTGTAATAGCTGAGCAGGGAACCCCTAGTGAAATTTTTGAATCTTGTAGAAATGAAAGAGTAAATAAGTTCGTAAATAATTTCAGTTTTGCAGGAGGTAATGTAATATGAAGTTTAATTTAGAGTGGTTTATAGAGTTATTTCCTACTGTTTTTATGGCACTTGGAATTACTTTTAAAGTAGCCATAATAACATTAATTTTAACAATTATATTATCTGCTATTATAGCAATAACAAGATATTTTAAAGTTAAAGTATTATCTCAATTTTTCACATTTTTTATCACAATCTTTAGAGCAACACCCTTAGTTGCACAATTATTCTTTTTATATTTTGGATTACCTATTGTATTTCCCATATTTCAAAATATGAGCCCAACACAGGCAACTATTATTGCATTAACATTTAATGCATCAGCTTTTATGGCAGAGAATTTTAGAGCAGCATTAAGTTCAGTTGATAAAAGTCAATTAGAAGCTTGTTATTCTATGGGGATGACAAAGGGACAAACTATGAGAAGAGTAGTACTCCCTCAAGCGCTAGTAATAGCTCTTCCATCAATGGGAAATGAGTTCATTGGAATTATAAAGGGAACTTCATTAGGATTTACAGTTGGATTATTAGATATTATGGCTGTTGCTAAAATGGAAGGAACATTATATTTAAGATTTTTTGAATCATATCTATGTGTAATTATATTTTACGTTGTTATAGTTCTAATAATTGAACGAGGACAAAAGTATATAGAAAGAAAAGTTAAGAATTTTTATTAATATAATATTATTTAAAGGGTAAGGAGTATTTAAAATGAAAAGTAAAAAAATAAGAAAAATAATGGTTTTAGCAGTAGCATGTATTGGTGCTTTAGCTTTAACCGCTTGTTCAAATAATGAAAAGGAATCTAAAGGTATAGATAGAATTGTGGTTGCAGCTAGTAATAGCTCCATGCCAAGTAGTTTTCTTGAAGATGGTGTACATAAGGGCTTTGAGGTTGATTTATGGAATGCTATTTCAGAAGAAACTGGTATTGAAGTTGAATTTCAACTTAGTGAATTTTCATCACTTTTTGGTTATTTAGATTCAGGTAAAGCTGATACTGTTGCAAATTTAGTTACAATAACAGATGAACGTAAAGAAAAGTATAATTTTTCTACACCTTATGCATATATTCCTCAAATGATAGTTGTTAATGCAGATAAAACAGATATAAATAAGATAGTAGATGTTGATGGATTATCAGGTGCATATGTAGCAGGATCAAATTCAGGTCCTTTATTTGAAGAGATAGCAAAGGAAAAAGGAATAAATATTGATTTACAAGCTTTTGAATCAGGAGCACTCATGATGACTGCTTTTAATTCAGGAAAGGCTAATATGATTATTGCAGCAGAAAATGAAGCAAACTATAGAATTGATTCAGGTACTTTAAATGGAAGAATAGTAGAAGAAAGTATAAATGTTGCATCAGAAGCATATCCCTTTGCAAAAGATAATGAAAGATCAGCACAAATACAAGAAAAAGTTTCAAAAGCAATTGAAACTTTAAGAGAAAATGGAACTTTAGGAGAGCTAAGCAATAAGTGGTATTCAAAGGATTATAGTAAAGAAATAAAATAATATAATTATAGATGCTTATAAAGATATTATATCTAATACTTTATAAGCATCTATTTTTTATTTTGTAAAAATAAATATTTTTATATTAAAGAAAAAATAGCACTAAGACTATTGATTAAATATACTAATATAAACAATAAAATAGGAGTTTTATATGGAAAATTCTAAAGTATATCAATTAATAGCATTTGCTTGTTGTTCAGCTATAAATGATAATTTAAATTATATTTATTATACCTATAACAGATATAATAAAAAATTAAATAACATAAATAATAATCAATTCATTATAAAATTAAACAGAAATATCCAAGAAATTACAAAAGATTTATTTAAATAAATTATAAACTTTATATTCTTTAGTTTGTAAGTGTTAAATTATCATAGCAAGGTGACTTGGAGCTCGTGACGGAACCTGGATATGATAATTTAACACTTTTATAATTTTATTATACGAGGAAAGTATAAAAAGTTATGACTTATTATTAACTATTTATACTTTCCTTCCTTCAGTTTGCAAAGAGGTAAACATTGTATGACGGTGACTTGGAGCGCATGCGACGGAACAAGGAATATAATGTTTATCTCTTTTTTATTCTTTAGAAAATCTTTAGATTTTATTGAAGATGTTCTTAATTTTTAAGATTTAATATTAAGATATAAATGAAAAGTAAGTAAAGAAAGGAGTGGAAATGAAATATCTTCTATGGTGCTGTATAATAATATAAGTTATTAGATTGTAGGAAAGTATTATAGAATAGGGGAGTTTTTATGAATTTATATAATATATTAATAGTTGAAGATGAAAAGGATATTGCTATAGCTATAGAAGCTTATTTAAATAATCAAGGATATAAAACTTTTATAGCTAATAATGGTGTAGAGGGATTAGAAGTTTTAGAAAAAGAGGAAATACATTTAGCAATAGTAGATGTTATGATGCCTAAAATGAATGGTATAACTTTTGTTATGAAATTAAGAGAAAAGTTCGATTTTCCTGTAATAATGTTATCGGCTAAATCAGAAGAGGTTGATAAAATTATGGGGTTAAATATTGGTGCTGATGATTATGTAACGAAGCCATTTAGGCCATTAGAACTTTTAGCTAGAGTTAATTCTCACTTAAGAAGATATTCAAGATTTTTAAATATGGTAAATAAAGAAGAGGTAAATGAAAATATATTTACAGTTGGAGGATTAGAGTTAAATAATGATACTAAAGAGGTTTTTGTAGATGGAAACTTGGTTAAATTAACACCAATTGAATTTAAAATTTTAAACTTACTTATTCAAAATGTAGGAAGGGTTTTTTCATCGGAAGAAATATATGAAAGAGTTTGGAATGAGCAGGCTATAAATACAGACACTATTATGGTTCATGTAAGAAAGATAAGAGAAAAGATTGAAATAAATCCTAAAAATCCGAGATATTTAAAGGTGGTGTGGGGAGTTGGATACAAAATTGAAAAGCAGTAAATTTGGAAAAGTAATAATTAATTTAATAGCAATAATACTAGTAGTAATAACCTCTATAGGAATGTTAGCTTCATATAAAGCAATAGATAAAATAGCAAGTGGAAAAGATAAAAATTATTTTCAAAGCTATGAATTTATTAGAGCTTTAAGTGGAATGAGTTATAATTCTTTATATGATATAGCTAAAAAATCAACTAATGATGATATTACACCTTATGATTTGTTGGTAAAAGATGATATAAGATATGGTAAAGACTTAGATTATATAAATAATTTTAATACTAGATTTCAAAGTTATACTCAAAGGTATTTAAATTTAGAGTATTTTGCAGTAAGTACTAAAGATAAGGTTACTACCTCAAATGGTAATTTTGATATTAAGGTTTTAGAAAATGGAGATATAGATATAGCTCCAATAGATACAGATTACTATCAATTTTATATAGTAATTAATTATGACGATTTAGGGAAAGCAATTGTTAAGGATATTTATGGAGCAGATAAAAATATAGTTCAAAAACAAATTTATGAGGTTACTCCTTCATTATTTGGAGGATATTATAATGAATTAGTTGAGATTAAAAATATAAATGTTTTATTAGCAATACCTAGAGAGTTAAATTATTATGATAATATTTCAGAGGGGATTAATAATTTACAAAATGAAATTTATGGAGAGATAGCCTTCGTATTTGCTTTAATAGGAGTAGCATTTATTATAATTAGTGCCTTACTAATACCATATAATAAGGCTAAAGAAATTGTAGGCTTTAGAGCTATTTCAAAGATTAAATTTGAAATAGGATGTATAATGGGAGGCCTTACTTTAGCATTAACATTAGCTGCTTCAATGTTTATGGTAAATGAATGTATAAAAGGAGTTCCAGGTAATTTTATTGGTGCATTTTTTAAGGAAATAACATTAAGTCATTCAACTTATTATGCTATTAATTTTATTGTATGGTTAATAATATTTAGCTTATATTTCTATGCTGCATTAGTTGTAAAGCATATATTTAAGATTGGGGTTAAGAAGTATTTTATTACAAGTACAATAGTAGGTGGAATTATAGCTTTTGCATTTAGATATACTAAGGAAACTATAAAAACTTTATCAGAAATAGATTTAAGTGAAAAGAATAATAAATTAATTTTTAAAATAGTTGCAATAAATGCTGTAATACTAGCATTTATATGTTCAATATGGTTATTTGGAATTATTGGAGTAATAATATATTCAGTAGTTATATTTATTTTAATAAGAAAATATGCTGATGAAATAAGTAGTAAATATAGAATATTAACAAATGCAACTAAGAAAATTGCTGAAGGGAATTTAGATGTTGAAATTCATGAGGATTTAGGGGTATTTGAACCATTAAAGGATGATTTAGAAAGAATTCAAAGTGGTTTTAAAAGAGCTGTTGAAGAGGAAGTTAAAAGTCAAAAAATGAAAACAGATTTAATTTCAAATGTTTCACATGATTTAAAAACCCCTTTAACATCAATAATAACTTATATAGATCTTTTAAAGGAAGAAAATTTATCTGATGAAAAAAGAAATCAATACTTAGATACCTTAGATAGAAAAGCACAAAGACTTCAATATTTAATAGAAGATTTATTTGAAGTAAGTAAAGCAAGTAGTGGAAATATTACTTTAAATATTGAATCTGTAGATGTAGTTTCTTTAATGAAGCAAACCTTATTAGAATTAGAGGATAAAATACAAAATTCTTCATTAGCCATAAGAACTAATTTTAGTAAAGAAAAAGTAATATTACAACTTGATAGTTTTAGAACATTTAGAGTATTTGAAAATTTAGTATCAAATATAACTAAATACGCACTAGAAAATACTAGAGTATATATAGATATATTTGATGAAAATAATTCAGTTGAAATTATATTAAAAAATATAGCAAAAGAAGAAATTAAATTCGATGTAAATAATATAGTTGAAAGATTCGTGCGTGGAGATGAATCAAGAAATACAGAAGGCTCAGGTCTTGGTCTTGCAATTGCAAAAAGCTTTGTAGAGCTTCAAGGTGGTACATTCAATATTGAAGTTGATGGAGATTTATTTAAAGTGATAATAAAGTTTAATAAATAATATATGAAAGAGATATTTTTTAATATATGTAGTAAATTAAATATGATAGAGGCTGTATGTTACAGCCTCTAATTTTATAAACTCCGAAGGAGTTTTTTTCCTTAATTATGTATTATCCATTATCAATTATGCATTAAAAAAGCTGTCCGAAGACAGCTTTTTTTAAAAGCCTTTTTTCTTTGCTTCAATTCCACTTTCATTTATACCTGGCTTTTCAGTTGTAAAGTTATAATGGTTATTAGCATATTGATTTTGAGTTTTTGAACCATTCTTTAAGTAGTTTTTTTCTGAATGAACTTTTTTATTTTCACTTTTCATAGCAATGTCCTCCTAAAAACTTATTCATATATAGTGTTAGGAGAAATTAATTTATTATGATAGGTAAATATTACTGATAAATAAACTAATTTAATTAATTTTTTATTATGTTTTTGATTAAATGGAGTGAATAAGTAAATTATATAGATATATGTTTAAATGAAAATTTTAAAAATATACTAGTAATGTTCTGTAAATTAAAAAAAATCAATGATAAATTTCTCGTATAATGATATAATCAATTAGCGAAAAGTAAACATGAAGTAGGTGTTTAAATGTCAAATAATAGATTTTTACCAATAAGTAAAGAAGATATGAAAGAACGTGGATGGGAACAATGTGACTTTATTATAGTTACAGGGGATGCCTATATTGACCATCACAGTTTTGGGACAGCAATAATTTCAAGAGTATTAGAAGATGCAGGATATAAGGTAGGTATAATTCCTCAACCAGATTGGCATAGTACAGGTGATTTTATGAAGCTTGGAAGACCAAGACTAGCTTTCTTAGTTAATGGTGGTAATATGGACCCAATGGTTAACCATTATACTGTAAGTAAGAGAAGAAGAGAAAAGGATCTTTATACTCCTGGTGGAAAAATGGGAGCAAGACCTGATAGAGCTACAATAGTTTATTGTAATAAAATAAGAGAAGCATATAAAAATATAAATGTTGTTATCGGTGGTTTAGAAGCAAGTTTAAGAAGATTAGCTCATTATGATTATTGGGATAACAATGTAAGAAATTCTATTTTAATAGATAGTGGAGCTGATCTTTTAATATATGGAATGAGTGAAAAGCAAATAGTTGAAGTTGCAAATGCTTTAAATGATGGGTTTGAAGCAAAATATATAAGACACGTTAACGGAACTACATATGCTATAGATTCATTAGATGAAATTTATGGTGACTATAAATTATTACCGTCAAAAGAAGATGTTACAAGAGATAAAATGGAATATGCTAAAGCATTCAAAATACAATATGAAGAACAAGATCCTGTAAGAGGAAAAGTTCTTGTTCAAAAACATGCTGAAAGGTATGTTGTTTGCAATACTCCAGAAATGCCTCTTACAAGAGAAGAATTAGACAAGGTTTATGCACTTCCATACACAAAAGAATGTCATCCTATATATGATGAATTTGGTGGAATAGCAGCTTTAGAAGAGGTTAAGTTTAGTATAGTAAGCTCAAGAGGATGTTTTGGTAACTGTTCTTTCTGTGCAATTACATTCCATCAAGGAAGAGCTGTTCAAAGTAGAAGTGAAAACTCTATATTAGATGAAGCAGTTGAAATAACTAATCTTAAAGACTTTAAGGGATATATACATGATGTTGGTGGTCCTACAGCAAACTTTAGAAAACCAGCTTGTAAAACTCAGCTTACTATAGGTGCATGTAAGAGTAAACAGTGTTTAACTCCAAAACCATGTAAGAACTTAATAGTAGATCATAGTGAATTCTTAGGACTTCTAAGAAAAATAAGAAAACTTCCTAAGGTAAAGAAAGCATTTGTTCGTTCAGGATTAAGATATGATTATATAATGGCAGATAAAGATGATACATTCTTTAGAGAATTAGTTGAACATCATGTAAGTGGTCAATTAAAAGTTGCTCCAGAACATGTAGCAGCTAATACATTAAAATATATGGGGAAACCATCTGGAGATACTTATGATAGATTTAGAGAAAAGTTCTTTAAAATAAATAAACAATTAGGTAAAGAGCAATACTTAATACCATATTTAATGTCAAGCCATCCAGGTAGTGGACTAAATGAAGCTATAGAACTTGCTGAATATTTAAGAGATACTAAATATCAGCCAGAACAAGTTCAAGACTTTTACCCAACACCAGGAACATTATCAACGGCTATGTTCTATACAGGAATAAACCCACTAACTGGAGAAGAAGTTTATATTCCTAAAACTAAAGAAGAAAAAGCTATGCAAAGAGCACTTCTTCAATTTAAAAATCCTAAGAATTATAATTTAGTTCATGATGCTTTAGTTAAGGCAGGAAGAGAAGATTTAATAGGAAATGGACCAAAGTGCTTAATTAAATCAAAAGCTGATAGATATTTAGCTAAAATAAAAAAAGAAGAAGCTATGACAAGAGGAAACTCAAAATCAGGTAAGAAAAATAGTAAGTCAAAATCTTCTTCAAAAGCAAATAATAAGTCAAATTCAAAATCTGCAAACAGTAAGACTTTATCTAAAGGAAAATCAGGAGATTTTAAAGGTAAAAGCTCTAAGGTAAAAAGTAATAAGAGTAGTAATAGAAGACAAGGAAGATAATGATATATTAATTTGATTCTATAACTAAAGGAGACTTTAAAATGAAGAATGGTTTAAAAATAGATGAATTTATAGAGAAGTATCCACATACAAAATCTATAATTGAAAAAAATAATATAGATGTTAAAACATTAGAGGATATTTATAATGATTTTGTAGATTATGAAGTTTCTTATGAGAACCAAGCTGATTTTATAGCTAATATTTTACGTTCTCAGCCAATGATTCATTCAGTAAAATCAAGAATAAAAGAGCCTAATAGATTAATTGAAAAAATTATAAGAAAAACTGAAGATAGAAAATCAAAGCATGGTGAAGATTTTCAATTTACTTTAGATAATTATAAAAATGAAATTAATGATTTAATTGGAATTAGAGTTATTCACATATTTAAGGATCAGTGGCAGGAGATTCACGAATTTATAACTAAAACTTGGAAGGTTATAGAAGTTACTGCAAATGTTAGAGAAGGAGATAATACTAAAAAGTTTGAAGAACTTAATATAGAAGTGAGATCAAGAATATCAGGATATAGATCAGTTCATTATTTAGTAGAGTTTTATCCAACTAATGAAAAAGTTATAGCTGAAATTCAAGTAAGAACAATATTTGAAGAAGGCTATGGGGAAATAGATCATAGACTTAGATATTCCCATGTTGAGATACCAGAAATATTAAAATCAAATCTTCTTTTATTTAATAGAATTGCAGGAAGTGCAGATGAAATGGCATCTTTAATTAATGACCTTAGCAAAGAGTGGTTTAATAAAGAAGAAAAACTATTAAAAAGGATCAAAGAGCAAGAAGAAGAAATAAAAAAATTAAAAGGTAGGTGTTAAAAGTGAGTCAAGATATACGTTGGAAGCAAAGATTTTCTAATTTTAAGAAAGCAACAGACCAATTAAGCGAGTTTATAGAAAAGGGCGACCTTAATAAATTTGAAGTACAAGGATTAATTCAATGCTTTGAATATACTTTTGAATTAGCTTGGAAAACTATGAAAGATTACTTAGAGTTTGAAGGGTATGAGGTTAAAAGTCCAAGATCAACAATTCAAACAGCTTTTCAAAATCAGTTAATTACAGAAGGACACATATGGATTGATGCACTAGAAAAAAGAAATTTAATGGCACACACCTATGATGAAGAAGTAGCTAAACAAGCAGAGGAATTAATAAAATCAGAATATTATCCTGTAATAAGAAAATTATTAGAAAAGCTAGAGGGATAATTATGGAGTTTGGATTAAGAGAATTTGATTTAAATTATATAAAAGAAAAAATAAGTGAGTTTAGTGAAATTGAAAAGGCTATTATTTTTGGATCTAGAGCTAAGGGGAATTATAAGCCAGGTTCAGATATAGATATAGCTATTGTAGGAGAAAATATTAATTTTAATACTGTTTCAAGATTACATTCATTATTAGAAGATCAAGGTCCATTACCATATTTATTTGATATATTAGATTATACACACTTAAATCATGATGAACTAAAATCTCATATTGATAGAATGGGAAAAGTTATTTATATTAGAGAGTAATTTTAGAACCTTGAGAAATCAAGGTTCTTTTTCAATGAAGGATAAAATTTATCTAATATTTTAATTAATTATAAAAATTCATTAACTAATTTCTCAGCCATGGTAGGTTTCCAGTTTCTATCTAAAAGATTAATTCCAGACTTTAGTACTGGATGAGCTTCGTGATAGGTTGGCTTATTTTCTTGTAAATAAAGTATTCCAATTGGAATTCCTTCATCACCAAATTCCTCAGCTTTTTTAAAGGCTTCAGACCTATCTTTAGGATTATAATTTTCATCTAATTTATATACTCTATCCTTGTACCACTTAAAAGTATTTACTTTATTAAATACAACACAAGGTTGAAGAATTTCAACTAATGCATAGCCTTTATGATTAACTGCTCTTTTAATCATTTCTTTTAAATGTTCCTTATCTCCAGAAAAGCTTCTTGCAACAAAGGTTGCTCCTGAACTTATTGCAATAGATAAAGGATTTAAGGAATCTAAATAAGTTCCTTCAAATTGCATTGATGTTAAATGTCCTTTTGAAGTAGTCGGGGAACCTTGGCCCTTAGTTAGTCCGTAAATTTGATTATTATGAACTAGTTGAACTATATCTACATTTCTTCTTATATTATGAATAAAATGATTTCCACCTTCTCCATAAGCATCTCCATCACCAGAAGTTACTATTACTTTAAGATCTTTATTAACCATTTTAATAGCTTGTGCTGGAGGAAGTGCTCTTCCATGAAGTCCATTAAATACATTTGCTTTTAAATAATGAGGAGTCTTAGCAGCTTGACCTATTCCAGATACCATAACAAATTCATGTGGATGTAAGCCTAGCTCTAAAAGAGATTCCTTTATACCTTGTAAGATAGAAAAATTACCACAACCAGGGCACCAAGCTATTTCATCATTACTTTTATAGGAGTTTAAATCTAACATTTAAATTTCCTCCTTTCTAACTTTATCTGCAATTTCATTTCCAGTTATTTGACGACCATCATATTTTAAAATACTATAATTCATTAATATACCTGTTTCTTGAGTTACTAGTTTTCCAAATTGTCCTGTAAAGTTTTGTTCTACATTTACTATTTTTTTAGCTTTTTTATAATGTTTATTTAAATTTTCTTTTGATAATGGATATACATCACAAAAACTTAAAGCACCAACTTTAATTCCTGATTTATTAAGAATATCAACAGATTCTTTTAAAGCACCATAAGTTGATCCAAAGCCTATAAGAAGTATATCAATATCTTCATTTCCAAAATATTCAGGTTCTTCTAAATCATCTTTTATAGAATTCATTTTTCTAAATCTTTTATCCATTTGTTCTATTCTAACTTCAGATGATTCAGTTATATGTCCTTCTTCTGTATGCTCATCACTATCAACTATAACAACTTGATTTTTTGAATTACCAGGAATTAATCTTGGAGAGATACCACTTTCAGTTACTTTATATCTTTTATATTCTTCATTAGAAGATAGCTCTTCGCCATTTGAAATATATCTATCTATAGTAACTTTACTTAAATCATATTTAGGGATTGTTACATTTCCATCTGCAAGATATTGATCAGTAAGCAATAAAACTACAGTTTGATATTTATCTGCAATATTAAGGGCCTTAGTAGTTTTATAGAAAGCATCCTCAGCATTACGAGGAGCAAGAACTACTCTTGGGAATTCTCCATGAGATGCTGTTAATAGAAAACTTAAATCACTTTGCTCTGTTCTTGTAGGTAATCCTGTAGCAGGGCCTGGTCTTTGTGAATTTACAATAACTAAAGGAGTTTCAGTTATACCAGCAAGACCTAAAGCTTCTACCATTAGTGAAAATCCACCACCAGAACTACCAGTCATAGCACGAGCACCTGCATAAGAAGCACCAATTGCAAAATTTATTGCACTTATTTCATCTTCAGCTTGATCAACAACTAAACCAACTTCAACTTGTTTTTTGGCTAAATATGTCATAATACTTGTAGCTGGTGTCATGGGATAAGCTGAATAAAAGTTTAAACCTCCGGCTATAGCACCAAGAGCAATTGCATTATTTCCATTTATCAAAATATGATTTGATAAATCATTACCTTTTAATGAATACTTAGAATCTATCAATTTATAACCAGATTTTATGGCTTCTATATTTAGATTTCTTACCTTTTCATCAAGTTTTTTACTAAATAAATTTTCAAAATCACTATAAAATGAAAAATATTTAAGGATAGCTCCAGCTGCTACAGATGTAAAACCTTTTGGAATTCCGATAGTATTGGCTGTTTTCTTAAGAGGAAGTTTTAAGACTTTATTGTCTTCAATCTTAAGAGATTCATCTAATATAATTATTCCATTTTCTTTTAATCTTTCTTTGTGAAATGCAACTGTATTTTCATCTAAGGCTAGGATTAAATCTAAATCCTGTTCATGAGAATATAGAGGTTCATCTCCAAATCTTATTTGAGTAAAATTATGACCGCCTCTAACTCTAGACATATAATCTTTATGAGAGAAAACATAGGCACCATTTTTCTTAAAAGCTTTTTCTAAAAAATCACTTACGGTATCCATACCTTGTCCAGCACTACCGCCTATTAAAATATTATAATTCAAA
The DNA here is from genome assembly GCF_014836325.1 of Clostridium gallinarum. Taxonomy (GTDB): domain Bacteria; phylum Bacillota; class Clostridia; order Clostridiales; family Clostridiaceae; genus Clostridium; species Clostridium gallinarum. Next base: position 74,112 of record NZ_JACSQZ010000001.1, on the reverse strand, counting down.
TTTAACACCTCCTGTTTTGACTTCGTTATCTAATTTTATGATTAAAAAACAAAAAAATTACTTAAAGAACAATAAAAGAATATTTTATTCATTAAGGGTAAAGATAGAAGATATGAGGTTTATAGTATAGAAAGAAGGATTGAGAGTTATGTCATTAGAAAGTATGATTATAAAAAAATATTTTAAGAATAATAATCAAATACCTTTTAAGGTAATATTTAAAGATGGGGAAGTATTAGATATAGGTAATGGAAAGCCTGAATTTGTAATTAAAGTAAATGATAATATCGATAAAAAGTTATTACTTACAAGTACATCTTTAGCATTAGGTGAAGCTTATATGGATAAAAAACTTGATATGGAATCTGGTGATTTATATGATGCTTTAGATATTGTAATGGGGAAATTAGATGATTTTGATGTTAATGAGAACTTATTAAGTAAATTAATATTTACATCAAGCTCTAAAAAGAATCAAAAAAAAGAAGTAACTTCTCATTATGATATAGGAAATGAGTTTTATAACCTTTGGTTAGATGAAACCATGAGTTATTCCTGCGCATATTTTAAAAATGAAGATGATACTTTATATGAAGCACAAAAAAATAAAGTTGATTATATATTAAAAAAATTACAGCTTAAAGAAGGAATGAGTTTACTTGATATAGGATGTGGCTGGGGCTACTTACTTATTGAAGCTGCTAAGAAGTATAAGGTTCATGGAGTTGGAATAACTTTAAGTGAAAATCAATACTTAAAATTTAAAGAAAGAATCAAACAAGAGAAATTAGAAGAATATTTAACTGCTGAATTAATGGATTATAGAGATTTAGAAAAGAGCAAATTAAAATTTGATAGAGTTGTAAGTGTAGGAATGCTTGAACATGTTGGGCGTGATAATTATGAGCTTTTCTTTAAAAATGTAGATGCAATATTGAATGACCAAGGATTATTTTTACTACACTTTATTAGTGGAAGAAAAGAACATTCAGGAGATCCATGGATTAAAAAATACATATTCCCAGGCGGTGTAATTCCAAGCCTTAGAGAAATAATAAATATAGGAAGTGAATTTAATTACTATACACTAGATGTAGAAAGTTTAAGAAGACATTATCAAAAAACATTACTTTGTTGGTATGATAATTATAAAAATAATATAGATGAAATTGAAAAAATGTTTGATGAAAGATTTGTTAGAATGTGGGAATTATATTTATCCTCATGCGCAGCATCTTTTCATAATGGAATGATAGATTTACATCAAATAGTATTTTCAAAAGGAAACAATAATAATTTAGAAATGACAAGACAACACTTGTATAAATGAAAAATGTAGAATTAAGAATGTAAAATTGAGGAGGTTTTGCATAGCAAAACTTAATTTATATTGGTGCAGGGCACCTTTTGTTCAAAAATCCGAAGGATTTTTTTCCTTAATTCTACATTCTTAATTTTTAATTCTTCATTATAAAAATGCTCGCATTTTTATACTATTGACTAAATATAGATAATCATCTATATTTAATATGATACATAGATATTCGTCTATGTATTAATAAAGAATAGGAGATATTATTATGAGTAAAAATTATGAAGATAATATTAAAATACTCAAGGCTTTAGGAGAAATAAATAGGCTTAAAATAGTTGATATGCTTTCTTCTGGTGAAAAGTGTGCATGTATATTGTTAGAAAGTTTTCATTTTACTCAACCAACATTATCCCATCATATGAAGGTTTTAATGGATTCAGGAATTGTTAAATGTAGAAAGGAAGGGACTTGGATACATTATAGTTTAGATAAAGAATTATGTAATGATGTAATTAAGTTTTTAAATGGGGTTTTAAATGATGAATAATATTAGGAGATTAGAATGAAGAGAGTAGATTTAACAAAGGGAAATGTGTTAAAGGTTTTAGTTACATTAGCCTTACCAATAATGGGAAGTTCTTTATTGCAATTTACTTATAACCTAATTGATATGTTATGGGTTGGGGGGCTAGGAAGTGATGCTGTAGCTAGTATAGGCTCATCAAGTTTCTTTGTGGGACTAGGTTACTCAATTAATGCTTTTGTAGCTATAGGAACTGGAATAAAAGTAGCTCACTCAATTGGAAAAAATGATAATAATGCTGTAGATGAATATACTTCTAGTGGTATTATTTTAAATTTAATAATAGGGAGTATATATGCTTTAGTATTAATATTTTTAGGTAAAAGCTTTATAGGATTTTTAAATATAGGAAATAGTGTAGTTGAAAGAAACTCTTATATTTATTTAGCTATAAGTGCACCAATGATGTTTTTTTCTTTTTTTAATACATTTTATATAAGAATTTTTAATAGCTTTGGTAATAATAGATCAGCTTTAAATATAAGTGCTATAGGAGTTATTTTAAATATTATATTAGATCCAATTTTTATATATACTTTAAAGCTTGGGGTTACTGGAGCTGCAATTGCTACATTAATTGCAAATGGAATAATGTTTATTTTATTTATTAATAGATCAAGAAAATTATTTAATTTTAACTTTAAAAGTGGATTAAATTATAATAAACTGAAGGAAATTACAATTTTAGGACTACCAATGTCCTTTCAAAGAATTTTATTTACTTTAGTCAATATATTATTAGCTAGAATAATAGGAAGTTTTGGTTCAGAAGCTATAGCAGCTCAAAAGATAGGACTGCAAATAGAATCAGTAGTTTATATGGTTGTAGGGGGGCTAAATGGAGCTATAGCAGGCTTTGTTGGTCAAAATTTTGGAGCAAAGAAATATGATAGAATAAATAAAGGGTATAATACGGCAGTAGGAATAGGTGTTATTTATGCTTTGTGTATAAGTATTTTATTTATTTTTACTCCAAGTGCATTGGTTAGATTATTTATAAGAGAAGATGCTACAGTAATAATTGCTAGTAATTACTTAAGGATAATAGGATATTCTCAAATTTTTGCAACTATAGAAATGATATCGAATGGTGTTTTTACAGGATTTGGAGTTCCTAAGATACCTGCACTTATAAGTATAATATTTACTATGCTTAGAATTCCTTTAGCTTTAATTTTCATTAAATATTTTGATGTTAATGGAATATGGATTGGAATTTCTATATCAAGTGTTTTAAAAGGAACAGTAGCTTATTTAATATATAAATTTAAAATATGGAAGGTGTATAAAGATGTTAGATGTGATTCAATCACTTAATTATAAAGAAGAATTATTAAAAGGGAACTTTGGGATAGAGCGTGAGACATTAAGAGTGGATGAAAATGGAGGTCTTGCACTAACTAAACATCCAGAGGTTTTTGAGTGTAAAATGACTCATCCATATATAACAACTGATTTTTCAGAAAGCCAAATAGAATTAATTACTCCAACATTAAATACATTAGATGAGGTATATAGTTTTTTAAATTCTCTTTATGATATTACAGTTTTAGAGCTTAAAGACGAATTTTTATGGCCACAATCTATGCCATGTAGTATACCAGAGGATGACTTAATTCCTATAGCAGATTATGGTCACTGTGAAAGCGGAGTAGGAGCTAGTGAGTATAGAAAAAGCTTATTGAAGAAATATGGTGGAAAAAAACAATTAATATCTGGAATTCATTATAATTTTTCATTTAGTGAAGATTTAATTAGAGATTTATATGAAAAGATAGGTAATGGAGAAGATTATAGAGATTTTAGAGATAATATTTATCTAAAGGTAGTTAGAAATTATCTAAGATATAGATGGTTATTAATATATCTTTTAGGTGGAACTACTACAATGCATGAAAGTTTTGGAGAAAAGTGTGTTGTTGATTTAGATAAGATATCTAAAGATGGATTTAGTAATGAGGGAGCTGTATCTTATAGAAATAGTGAATGTGGTTATAAGAACAAAATAGATTTATATCCTAATTACAATTCTGTTAAGGAATACGTAGAAAGTGTGTATAGATTTATTGATGATAAATTAATAGAAAGTCATAAAGAGCTTTATACACAAGTTAGATTAAAGGCTAGAGATAATACAAGATTTTTAGAATCATTAATAGAAGAAGGAATTAATTATCTTGAAATTAGAAGTATAGATATTAATCCTTTTAGTAAAGCTGGAATATCCTTAGAAGATCTAAGTTTTATTAATTTATTTACTATTTATCTATTATTAAAAGATGAAACTACATATGAAAAATGGCAAGAAGAAGCTCAAAATAATCAAAATATAATTTCTATATATGGTCAAATGGATGTAGTTTTATATAAGGATGGAAAAACTATATCAAAAAGTGATTGGGCATTAAACATACTAAATGAAATGATGGATATAAATAATAAGTTAGCATTAGGAAAAGCTAATATAATTGAAAATATGATAGAAAAAATTAAAAATCCTAAATTAACTTACGCTTATAGAATTTCTGAAATGGTAAAAGAAGAAGGTTTTATAGAAAGTCATTTAAGATTGGCTAAGGAATATAAAGAAGATGCTTATAAAAAAAGATTTAAACTAGAAGGATTTGAAGATTTAGAGCTTTCAACTCAAATATTAATGAAGGAAGCTATAAAAAGAGGAATAAAAGTAGATGTAATTGATAGATCAGAGAATTTTATTTCTTTAAAAAATGATAATTGCGTAGAATATGTAAAGCAAGCAACTAAGACATCAAAGGATAATTATGTATCTGTTTTAATGATGGAAAATAAGGTTGTAACTAAGAAAATACTAGAAAATAGTAATGTTAGAGTTCCAAGTGGAGATGAATTTTTCAATTTAGATGAAGCTTTAAACAAAGCACATAGATATATAAATAAATCTATAGTTGTTAAACCAAAATCAACTAACTTTGGACTTGGTATTTCTATATTTAAAGAAGGTGCAACTGAAGAAGATATAAAAGAAGCATTTAAATTAGCTTTTGCTCATGATAATACTGTTTTAGTTGAAGAATTTATAAAGGGAAAAGAATATAGATTTTTAGTAATTGGTGATACTGTTCCAGGAATTTTACACAGAGTACCTGCAAATGTAATTGGTGATGGAAAAGCTAGTATTAAAGAATTAGTAGAAGAAAAAAATAAAAGTTCTTTAAGAGGAAAAGGATATAAGACACCATTAGAAAAAATTAATTTAGATGAAAATGCAAAATTATTTTTAAAGCAATCAGGTAAAGATTTTGATTATATTCCTAAAAAAGATGAAATAGTGTATTTAAGAGAAAATTCAAATATTAGTACTGGTGGAGATAGTATAGATTATACAGATTTAATACCACAAAGATTTAAAGATATAGCAGTAGAATCAGCCAAAGCAGTTGGTGCAAATATATGTGGTGTTGATATGATGATTGAAGATTTTAATGATGAAAATTCAAATTACGGAATAATAGAACTTAATTTTAATCCAGCAATTCATATTCATTCTTATCCATACAAGGGAAAAGAAAGAGAAATTGCAAAGGAAGTATTAAATATTTTAGGATTTATAAAAAAATAATTTAAACAAAAAGGGAGTTTTTGTGTAATATAAAAAACTCCCTTTTTGTAATTAAATGTAGTAAAATATAGTAAAAGTATATTTGCTATTTTAAGCAATTAATGGAAGGAGAAATATTTGTATGAAATATAGTATTAATAAAGATTATGTATTAAGTACAGCAAAGAAAATATTAGAATTTGATAGTCCAACAGGTTTTTGTTTTGATATTATGAAAATAATTGAAGATATTGCAAAGGGATTTGGATATAAATTTGAAACTACTAGAAAGGGATGTGGAATCATCACTATTCCAGGAGAAAGTAATGAAAAGGTAGTAGGACTTTCAGCCCATGTAGATACTTTAGGTGCTATGGTTAGATCAATAACAAGTAGTGGTACATTAAAGTTTACATTATTAGGTGGACCAATTCCTGCAACTATGGATAGTGAATATTGTAAGATTAGAACTAGAGATGGAAGAATATATACTGGAACATTTTTAAGCACAAGTCCAGCAGTTCATGTTTATCCAGATAGCAAGGACAAAAAGCGTGATCCTGAAAATATGGAAGTTAGAATAGATGAAAAAGTTTTATCTAAAAGAGATGTAGAAGCTTTAGGAATATGTCCAGGCGATTTTATATTTATAGATCCTAAAACTACTATTACTGAAAGTGGATTTATAAAATCTAGATTTATAGATGATAAGGGTAGCGTATCAGCTTTAATGGGATTATTAGAAGTATTTAATAGAGAAAAGATAACTCCAAAATATACTACTAAAATATTTATTTCAACTTATGAAGAGGTTGGTCATGGTTCATCCTATATTCCTCAAGATATAACTGAAATGATAGCTGTAGATATGGGATGTATTGGTGATGATTTAAGTTGTACTGAATATGATGTATCTATTTGCGCTAAGGATTCAGGGGGACCTTATGATTATAATATGGTAACTACATTAGTTAATTTAGCAAAAGATAATAATATTAGATATGCAGTAGATATATATCCAATGTATGGCTCAGATGTAGGAGCTGCTTTAAGAGGTGGAAATGATATAAGGGGAGCACTTATAGGACCTGGAGTCCATGCTTCTCATGGTATGGAGAGAACTCATTACGAAGCTATTGAAAATACAATAAAACTACTTATTGAATATTTGATGTACTAATATTTATAAAATTTTAAGAAAGTTTAAGAAAATCTATATTTTTTTTATCTATAGGAGAGTATAAAATTATATTGTTAATATTTAAAATATATGTTTTGTAATAAATTATAAAATAAATTTAGTAAATTACTTGGAGCGTAGATAAAATGAATAATATACAAATAGTAGTTGATTATTTAGCAAGATATGGGTTGATATTTGTATTTATAATTATTTTTTTAGAATATTTAAATTGTCCAGGATTAGGTGCAGCTATAATAATGCCAGCTATAGGAATTTCGTCTGCAAAGGCAGGAATTAACTTTTTTATGGCTTTACTAATTTCAATAATAGCAGGAGCCTTAGCTAGCTATGTATTATATGGAATATCATATTGGTTTGGTGAAAGAATTTTAACAAAGATATATAATAAATTTCCAAGTACTCGGAAGTCTATTGATAAAGTATGTTTTTACATAGAAAACTATGGCGATAAGGGAGTTTTAATCATAAGACTATTACCAGCAGTTAGAACACTAATTCCCTTTGTTGCAGGAATGTTTAAAATGAATATAATTAAATTTTCTATTTATTCAACCTTAGGTATAGCTATTTGGAATGCTGTATTTATATATGCAGGATATGCTTTTGGATATTTATTTATTTAATAATGTTTATATTAGTTTTAGTAACAGTAGATAAATTTTCTATCTACTGTTATTTCATAATTTTGGGAGGGTATTTATGTATAAGAATATAATATTTGATTTAGGAAATGTATTACTGAGTTTTAATCCTATGGAGTATTTAAAAAGTAAAATATCAGAAGAAAAAATTCAAGAGGTTTACAAGGCTATATTTCAAAGTGAAGAATGGATTATGTTAGATAGAGGGACAATAACTGAAAAAGAAGCAATAAATAATATAATAGAGAAGAATAGTATTTATAGAGATGATATTAGCTTAGCTTTTGAAGATTGGTATGCAATATTAAAGCCTATAGAGGAAACTATTAAAGTGTTAGAGGATTTAAAAAGTAAAGGATATAATATATACTATTTATCGAATTTTCATGAGTTAGCTTTTAAAGAAGTAAGCACAAAGAATAGTTTTTTTGAATTATTTGATGGTGGAGTTGTATCTTATGAAGAAAAAATAATAAAACCAGAAGAAGAGATTTATAGATTAATTTTAAAAAGATACAATTTAATTCCTAGTGAAACAATATTTATAGATGATACCAAAGTAAATGTAGAAGGTGCAGAAAAGTTAGGAATAACTACAATTTTTCTTGAAAATCCAAGGAAATTAAGAGAAGAATTAAGAAAATTAAGTTTAGATATATAAGTGATATAAATTTATCTATATGCAATATACTTGTATATAAAATCATACTAGGGTAAAATAATAAAATGTTATTTAATATATAAGAGTGAGGTAAATTAATGAATATAGATAGATTTGAAGAAATGAATTTAAAGCCAGAGATATTAAAGGCTTTAAAAAACTTAGGTTTTGAGGAGCCATCAGAGGTTCAAAAAGAAGTTATTCCAGAAATGCTAGGAAAGAATGATATAGTTGTAAAATCACAAACTGGAAGCGGTAAAACAGCAAGTTTTGGAATCCCTTTATGTAATCTTATTAATGAAGAAGAAAATGTAGTAAAGGCTCTAATATTAGTTCCAACTAGAGAACTTGCAATGCAGGTTAAAGATGATATTTCAAATATAGGAAGACTAAAGAAGATTAGATGTGCAGCTATTTTTGGAAAGCAACCATTTAATGAGCAAATAAGAGAACTAAAGCAAAGAGTTCATATAGTATGTGGAACTCCAGGAAGAGTAATAGACCATATAAAAAGAGGAAACTTAGATACAAGTAAAATTGAATATGTAATAATAGATGAAGCTGATAAAATGCTTAATATGGGCTTTATAGATCAAATAGCTGAGATTTTAGATACTTTACCTAAAAATAGAGGAACTTCATTATTTTCAGCTACAATACCAAGTGAAATAGAAGGCTTATATTCAAAGTATATGGAAGAACCAAAGGTTTTAAATATAAAATCAAAGGTTTTTAATAGAGATAAGATAACTGAAAAGTATATTGTAGCTAATAGAGAAGACAAGTTTAAGGTATTATTAAAGCTTCTTTATACATATACAGAGGATGCAGCAATTATTTTCTGTAATACGAAGGATTCAGTTAAATCCTTAAGCTCTCTTCTAAAAAAAGAAAAGATTAAGGTAAATGAATTACATGGAGATATGGATCAAAAAGATAGACTAAAGATAATGGAGAGTTTCAAAAATAAAGAATTTAAAGTTTTAGTAGCTACAGATATAGCTGCTAGAGGAATTCATATAAATAATATTACAAATGTATTTAATTATGAAGTTCCAATGGAAAAAGAAAGCTATGTTCATAGAATTGGAAGAAGTGGTAGAGGAGAAAAGAATGGATTGGCAATTACTTTAACTTCAATAAAGGAAAAAAGATTTTTAGAGGATATAGAAGAATATATTGGATATAAGATTGAAGAAATAGAAATGCCAAGCTATGAAGAAGTAATAGAAGGTAGAAAGAAATTTTTAGAAGATCAAAAAAATAATTATGGTGATAAAAATAAAAATACGAAAATTATACATAATGAAGTAACTAAAATATACATAGGTGCAGGGAAAAAGAAAAAAATTAGAAATGTAGATATTTTAGGTGCTTTAAGTAATTTAGAAGGATTAACAGGTAAAGATATAGGTATAATTGATGTTCAAGATGGATTTTCTTTTGTAGATATACTAAATAAAAAAGGAAATGAGTTATTAAAGAAATATAAAGAAATTAAGGTTAAAGGTAAAATAGTTAAAATAAGCAAGGCAAAAAAATAATGAATAAGAGAGAGTTTGTTAACACTCTCTCTTTTTAATTTTATATTATAGTAGTAGGAAGACTTTATTTTAATCCCCAAATTTTAAATGGAAAGAAAATTAAAAACACTTGAGGAGAATTGAAGATGTTTGTATAATGAAATGAAGGGAAAATTTGCGAAAAATTTTAAAAAAAGGAGTCTGATAAAAGGATGAAGTTATCAAAGAGGGTTGGCTTGCTTTTGTTTTATGCAACAATAACTGTATCCATTATAATTAGCTCTATATATATCTTTATTTATAATAAATTAAGTGAAAGTTCAGTTGAAATTATTATTAATTATAAAATAATTTTTATTATAATATTATTTTTAACAGTAATAAGCAATGCTTTAATTTACAACTTCATAAATAAAAAGATAATAAAGAGATTAAAAGATACAGAAGATATTATTGAAAAAGCGATAGATAAAGGATTAAGTGAAGAGATAAAAAATAATAATCCTAAAGAACAGGATGAAATATCTAATTTAACTGATGAAATTACCAATATTACGGACAAGCTAATAAATACTGAAAATTATTTGGAAAAGGAAACAAATAATTATTCAAATCTTTTAAATATAATGTCCAATTCATTTATTCATTTAAAAGCTATAGTAGATGAAGAAGGAAATTATATTGATGGTATAGTAATAGATATTAACTATGCAGCAAGTGCTTTTTTTTGCCAAGAAAGAGAGAAAATTATCAATAAAAAATTTTCAGAATTATATGAAGAATATAATATAGATAAAGAAAATATTGTAAGCGTATTAAAAAGAATAAATAGGACTAAGTCAGAATGTATTACAAAGGAATTAAATATAATAGGAGATAAATGGGGAGTTATTTCTATATATTCACTTAATGAGGGATATTTTTCTATTATAATTAATGATATAACAGATATAAAAAAGCATTCAGAGGAATTAACTTATTTAGCCAATTATGATACTTTAACCAATTTATTAAATAGATATAATTTGTTTGAATATTTAATTAAACTTATAAAAAATGAAGAAGAATTTAGTATTTATTTTATAGATATAGATGATTTTAAAAATATAAATGATACCTTAGGTCATAATACAGGTGATGAAGTTTTAAGGATAGTAGCAGATAAGCTTCTTTCGTTAAAATATACTTTTAATATGGATTCAATTAATAAAATTACAGTAGGAAGATTAGGTGGAGATGAATTTTTAGTAGTTAAAAAGGGGAAAGATAGTATAAGAGAAATAAAGAATTTGGCAAATGAAATACAAAGAATTCTTTATGAAGAGTTTGAAATTGAAAATAACACTTTCAACTTAAAAGCTAGTATAGGAATAAGTTCATATCCAGCAGATGGAGACAATGTCTTTACATTAATTAAATATGCGGATATTTCTATGTATAGATCAAAAGAAGAAGGTGGAAATAAAAATAAAGTTTTTTCTGAAGAAATGTTGGAAGAAATTAATATGCAAAGTAGTTTAAGTTCTGCAATAGAAAATAAAGAATTTGAAGTATATTTCCAGCCAATATATGATGTAACTAAAGAGAAAATAGTTGGAGCAGAGGCATTAACTAGATGGAATAAGGAAGAGGGAATTATTTCTCCAGCAAAATATATTCCATTAGCTAAAAAAACAGGAGATATAATAAAGCTTGATGAATTTGTTTTAGAAGAAGCTTGTAAATGCTGTAATGAAATGTATAAACTTGGGGAAGATGAATTTAAAGTATCCATAAATATTTCTTATGCTGCAATTAAACAAAATAATTTTATTGAAAAACTAGTTAAAATAATAACTAAAGAAAAAATTAATCCAAAATCAATAAAACTGGAAATAACTGAAGATGAAATTATTGATAATATTGATTTTACAGTAGGGATACTAAATAAGATAAGAAATTTAGGCTTCCAAATAGCTTTAGATGATTTTGGAGTTGGATATTCTTCTTTTAATTATATTAAGATTTTACCTTTAGATACTTTAAAAATAGATAGAAGTTTATTAAAGAGCTTAGAGAATGATAGAAAAACTCTATCAATTATAGAAACTTTAATTAATCTATCTCATACACTAGGTCTTAATGTAGTATGTGAAGGGGTAGAAATATCAAGCCAATTAGAATTATTAAGAAAAATTAATTGTGATAGTATACAAGGGTTTTATATAAGCAAACCAATAGATTTTAATAGCTTTAAATATTTTATAATAGATTTTAATAATATAGAAAGGAGTGAGTAAAATGAAAATAATAAAAAAAGATGGAAGAATAGAAATATTTGATAGAAATAAGATAAAAACTAGTATTGAAAATGCTGCAAGTGATAGCGAATCAATGTTAAATGAATCAGATTTAAATATCATAATTTCTGATATAACAAAAATGTTAGAAAAAACTAGAAAAGATTCTTTGATAACTTCAAGTTATGAAGTAATAGGAGTTATTTTTAATATATTAAAAGCAAATGGTTTTAGCAAATTGTTAAAGTCATACATTGAATTTGATAAATAATATTAACTTTCATTTATTCTTAGGAAATTATAAAAATTTAATTAGAGAAATAGGATTTTTATAATTTCCATACTTTAGTTTTGAAGTGTTATAAGTTATGCTATAATTGAAATAAGATAAATATGAATTTAAGTATAAATGGAGGAATGAAATGTATAAGTTAGTAGCAATTGATATGGATGGGACTTTGCTTAGGGAAGATAAAACAATATCAGAAAGAACTAAGAAAGCTATTCAATCAGCTAGAGAAAAAGATGTAACAGTAGTTTTAGCAACTGGAAGACCTATAGAAGGTGTATCTAGATATTTAGAAGAATTAAATATGTATACTGATAAAGATTATGTACTTAGTTATAATGGAGCTTTAGTTCAAAAAACTTTAAATAAAGACGTTATTGGTAAAATAGCATTAACTGGAGAGGACTTACATTATCTAAAAAAATTAAGTGATGAATTAAAAGTTAATATTCATGCTTTTTCAGAAACTAAAGGATTAATAACTCCTAAAAATAGCAAGTATACTGAAGTTGAAGCTAGTATTAATAATATAGATATTCATGAAATTAATTTTGATACAATTTCAAAGGATGAAGTAATTGTAAAAATAATGATGATTGATGAGCCAGAAATTTTAGGACCAGCTATAGAAAAACTTCCAAAAGAAGTTTTTGAAAAATACACAGTTGTAAGAAGTACTCCTTATTTCTTAGAGTTTTTAAATAAAGAAGTTAACAAAGGTGTAGGTGTTGAAATGTTAGCTAAGCATCTAGGTATAAAGCAAGAAGAAGTTATTACATTTGGAGATGCAGGAAATGATCTTCATATGATTGAATATGCAGGGCTTGGTGTAGCAATGGCTAATGCTTTTGATGAAGTTAAAGAAGCAGCAAATTATATAACTGATTCAAATGAAAATGATGGAGTTGCAAAGGCAATAGAAAAGTTTATATTAGATAAATAATTATAATAAAAATGGAGCTTTTATAGCTCTTTTTTATTATAATTATTTTAGATGCATAAATTTTATTAGATAGAATTAAGTTGATAATGATAAAAATATTAAGATTATATGAGAGACTTAATAAAAAATTAGAAAGATAATATATAAAAAATTCTTTAATTTATATTTAAGTAAATATTTACATTGACAAATAAAGAGTTTTTAAATATAATTTAGTCATAATATGATATGGATCGTTACTGATAAATGTTTAATCAGGCGTGACCTAAATTAAGAGATATGTATTAGTGTTGATATTGGCATATCCTTATTTAGGTCGCTTTTTTATATAATAAATAAGGTTATAAAAAACTTTTTATTATTTAAAAATCATATTTTTATGGATTTATAAATAATTTAAATAATTATTTAAGATTAAGGTTGATTTTTATCATTATGGAGGTATTATGCGTATTAAAAAGGTATTTAATAATAATGTTGTACTTGTTGTAAATGATCTTAAAGAAGAACAAATTGTTATGGGTAAGGGGATTGGGTTTAATAAGTATCCTAAGGATTTAATAGATACTAGCAAAATAGAAAAAAGATTTATTTTTAATAATAAAGAATCTTTAAATGAACTGTATACATTATTAGATAGGATACCATTAAAGCATATAGAGCTTGCGAGTGAAATAATAGAAATGGGAAAAGAAAGTATAGGATATAAGTTAAATGATAATATTTTAATAACATTATCAGATCATATTAGTTATATGCTTAAGAGAATTGATGAAGGATTATTTTTTAGAAATCCTCTACAGTATGAAATAAAGCAAATATATCCAGATGAGTATAAGTTTTCGAAGAAAGCAGTTGAGTATTTAAGAGAAAAGACTAATAAGGATATTCCAGATTCTGAAGCTGCCTTTATAGCATTACATTTTGCTAATGCTCATTTAGAAACAGCTAATATGGAAGAAACTTTATTAGTAACTAAAATAATAGATAATATATTAGATATAATAAAATATAACTATGGAATAGATATGAATGAGTACTCTTTTGATAATACTAGATTTATAGCTCATTTACGTTGTTTTATAGATAGGCAGTTAAAAAATCAAGCTGTAGATGTAGATACCTCTTTATTAGAATTAGTAAAGATTAAATATAAAGATGATTTTAAATGTGCAGAAAAAATAAAGAACTTTTTAGAGAAAACCTACAATTGGGATGTTAGTGAAAATGAATTACTTTATTTAACCTTACATTTAAATAGATTATCAACAATAAGTAATAAAAAATAAATATTTGTAGGATCGTTACTGGTTAGCAGGCGTGACCTAAGTTTAAGAGATTAACATATAAGTATTGATGTACTTTCAAAATGTATAAAAATATTTTGTACATCACTATATATTCATTTTAATGGATAATATGTGTTTCTAATAAGCTTAGGTCTTTTTTATATAAATTTTTAAGTTTTGAAAGGAGATCTTTATATGAAGTTTGAAAAAGAAGCCGAAGAAATTATAAAGTTAGTTGGAGGAAAAGATAATATTGTAAGTTTAGTACATTGTGCTACTAGATTACGTTTTAAACTAAAGAATACATCAATACCTAATAAGGCAGAATTAGAAAAAATGAAGGATGTATTATCTGTTGTAAATAGTGGAGGACAATATCAAGTAGTAATTGGTAATAAGGTTTCTGATTATTTTGCTACTATTATAAAGAAGCTTGGATTAAATGAATCATCTTCTACTGAAAAAGGAGAAAAGGTATCTATAATATCTATGATTTTTGAAACTATTTCTGGTGCATTTTCACCATTAATACCAGCGTTAGCAGGAGCAGGAATGGTAAAAGCACTATTAACTGTACTAACATCCTTTGGATTAATGTCAGATACAACAAGTACTTATGCTATATTATCAGCAGCAGGTAATGGAGTATTTTACTTACTACCTGTATTCTTAGGAATAACCTTAGCTAAAAAGCTTGGGGCTAATATGTTTGTTGGAGGAGCTATTGGTGCAGCTCTTTTAGATCCAAGTTATACAGCTTTAATTGGAGCAGAAGGGATTGTAGACTTTTTAGGAGTAAATGTAAAACCTATTGATTATGCATCAAGTGTATTCCCTATATTTGTATCAATATTTATTTACTATTGGGTTGATAAATTATTAAAGAAGATAATTTTAAAAGATTTACAATTATTCTTAGTACCAATGTTTGCATTATTAATTATGGTTCCTTTAACAGTTATTTTATTTGGACCTTTTGGAACTAATGTAGGTAATATTATTTCTAATTCTGTAATGTGGTTAATTGAAAGAAGTAACTTATTAGCAGGTATAGTTTTAGGTGCAGGAATGCCTTTCTTAGCTATATTTGGACTTCACTGGGGATTTACTCCTATAACATTACAAAATCTTAATACTACAGGTGGAGACCCAATAGAAGGAGCAGCAGTTGCAGCAGTATTTGCTCAAATTGGTATAGCTTTAGGTTTATTCTTAAAATCTAAAAAACATACTCAATTAAGATCTTTAACTGGATCAACAAGTATTACTGGAATATTAGCAGGGGTTACTGAACCTATTATTTATGGTGTTATATTAAAGTATAGAAGAACTATTCCTATTTTAGCTATAGCAGGAGGTATTGGTGGAGCTATATGTGGAGCTTTTGGAGTAACATGTAATGCTTATGTTTTCCATAATATTTTCTCAGCACCAGTTTATACTCCATTTTTAGGATATGTTTTAGGAGTAGGAACAGCTTTAGTAATAGGAACAATATTAGCTTATTTCTTTGGACTTAGCGATGAAGAGATAAAAGAAATGGAAGAAGAAAGTAAAAACTCAGTTAAAGAGAATATGGAAAAAGAATTAAATTTAGAAGGTTCAAAAGATGAAAAAGAAGTAGAGGAATTAGTTTCACCTATTAAAGGAGAACAAATTAATTTATCAGAAGTAGATGATGAAGTTTTCTCATCAGGAGCGGTAGGAGCTGGATTAGGTATTATTCCAGAAGTTGGAGAAGTTATATCTCCTGTAAATGGAACAGTAACAACAATTTTTCCGACTAAGCATGCTATAGGTATAGTATCAGAAAGTGGAGCAGAAATATTAATACATATTGGATTAAATACAGTAGAACTAGATGGGAAGTATTATGAAGTTCATATAAATTCAGGAGATAAGGTTGTTAAAGGACAAAAGCTTGTTTCATTTGATATAGAAGGAATAAAAAGTGAAGGTTATAGTACAGTAACACCAGTTTTAGTAACTAATACAAGTGATTTAAAAGATGTTATTGTTATAGAAAATAAATCAATAAATAAAGGAAATACTATTATAAAAGTAGTTCATTAAAAATGGAGGTAACTAAAGGATGGGATTATCAAAGGATTTTTTATGGGGAGGAGCAGTTGCTGCTCACCAAGTAGAAGGTGGATATAATAAAGGGGGAAAGGGTATAAGTATTGCAGATGTTATGACAGCTGGAACTCATACTATTCCAAGAAAAATAACAGACGGAATTATTGAAGGAAATTATTATCCTAATCATGAAGGGATAAATTTTTATGAATATTATAAAGATGATATAAAATTATTTGCTGAAATGGGATTTAAATGTTTTAGAACAAGTATTGCATGGACTAGAATTTTCCCAAATGGTGATGAAGTAGAGCCAAATGAAGAAGGACTTAAATTCTATGATGATTTATTTGATGAATTATTAAAATATAATATTGAGCCAGTAATAACTTTAAACCATTTTGAAATGCCATATAATTTAGTTAAGAATTATGGCGGATGGCGTAATCGTAGATTAATTGATTTCTTTGTAAGATTTTGTCAAGTAGTAATGAATAGATATAAAAATAAGGTTAAGTATTGGATGACTTTTAATGAAATTAACAATCAAACAATAACGACTAATCCTATATATGCATTTACTAATTCAGGTATTATATACAAAGAAGATGAAAATAAGGAAGAGGTTATGTTCCAAGCTGCACATTATGAGTTTGTAGCAAGTGCAAAGGTAGTTAAGATGGGTCATGAGATTAACCAAAACTTTAAAATAGGATGTATGGTTGCGGCCATGCCAAGCTATCCTTATTCATGTAACCCAGATGATATTATGAAAGCAGAAATTGCTAATAGAGAGCAACTTATGTTTACAGATGTTCACGTTAGAGGAAGATATCCAAAGCATACATTAAAAATGTGGGAAAGAAATAACTTTAAGCTAGATGTAACAAAAGAAGATGAAGAAATCCTAAAAGAAGGAACTGTTGATTTTATCGGATGTAGCTATTATTTAACTACAGTTGTTACAGCTAATGAAGATATGAAAAGAACAGGAAATGATTCAGCAGGTAAAGCTGATGTTGTAGAAAATCCTTACTTAGAAACTTCTGATTGGGGATGGACTATTGACCCAGTAGGCCTTAGATTTTATTTAAATCAATTATATGATAAATATGAAATTCCAATATTTATAGTTGAAAATGGATTTGGAGCTGTAGATGTTTTAAAAGATGATTTAACTATAGATGATGATAATAGAATAGAGTATTTAACTAATCATATAAGAGAAATGAAAAAAGCTATAGAAATAGATGGCGTTGAAGTTATAGGATATACAACTTGGGGATGTATAGATCCAATTTCATTTACAACAGGTGAAATGAAAAAACGTTATGGATTTATATATGTTGATAGAGAAAATGATGGAAGTGGATCATTAAAGAGATATAAGAAAAAATCATTTGACTGGTATAAAAAAGTCATTGAAACTAATGGAGAAAATATCTAATATAAAAAAGTACTATTACCGAATTTGGTGATAGTACTTTTTTATATACTAATATGACAGTAGATATAAATTTCCATTACTCAATAGTATTTTTAAATCACGATTGTCAAAAGCTACACATATAACTATAAATATAGGGTAATAAAAAAGGAAGGATAATTATGTGTGGAATAACAGGATTTATTAATTTTAAGAAGAATATAAAAGAAGAAAATAATATTTTAAAAGACATGACAGATACCTTAATTAATAGAGGACCAAACTCAGAAGGCATGTATGTATCTAATAATATTATGTTTGGACATAGAAGACTAATAGTTGTTGATCCAGAGGGTGGTAGTCAACCTATGAAAAGGTCTGTTAATGGAAAAGAATATGTGCTTGTATATAATGGAGAATTATATAATACTGAAGATATAAGAAAAGAATTATTAAATGATGGGTATAAATTTCAAGGATACTCAGATACAGAGGTTTTACTTTTATCTTATATAAGATGGGGAATAGATGCTATTTCTAAATTTAATGGTATTTTTGCATTTGCTATTTATGATGAAGATAAAAAAAGAGTAGTACTTGCAAGAGATGCTATGGGTGTTAAGCCATTATTCTTTAGTTATAAAAATGATACTTTTATTTTTGGATCAGAAATTAAAGCATTATTAAAACATCCATATGTAGAACCAATTGTAGATAAAGATGGATTAACAGAATTATTTGCTTTAGGACCAGCTATTATACCAGGAAAAACATTATATAAGGATATTGAGGAAGTTAAGCCTGCTCAATATATAATTGTTGATGAAAATGGAATAAAGAAGGATATATATTGGAAACTTAAAGCAGAAGATTTTAGAGAAAGTGAAGAGGAAGCAGTTGAGCATGTAAGAGAACTTCTTACAGATTCTATAAAAAGACAATTGGTAGGGGATGTACCTCTTTGTACTTTTTTATCAGGGGGATTGGACTCTTCAGCAATTTCAGCTATTGCAGCACAGGAATATAAAAAGAAGAATAAAGTTTTAACTACTTATTCAATAGATTATGAAGATAATGAAAGATATTTTAAATCATCATTATTTCAGCCAACTTCAGATAAATATTATGCAGAAGTTATGGCTAAATATATAGGAAGTAACCATAGAAATGTTGTTTTAAATCATAAGGAGTTAGTAACTGCTTTAGATGATGCATTAATAGGAAGAGATTTACCAGGAATGGCAGATGTAGATTCATCTCTTTATCTATTTTGTAAAGAAGTTAAAAAAGATTTTGTAGTTGCATTATCTGGAGAATGTGCAGATGAATTATTTGCAGGATATCCATGGTTTACTAATGAAGATATGATAAATGCTAAAACTTTTCCATGGTCAAGATTTGTAAGTGATAGAAGAGAAATATTAAGTCCAGAATTAAAGAATTTAAAAATAGAAGAAGTAGCTAACTCAGCTTATGTAGATACTTTAAAGGAAGTTCCACATTTAGAAGGAGAAAATCCTTTAGAATATAGAATGAGGGAGTTATTTTATTTAAACTTAAGATGGTTTATGGTAAATTTATTAAATAGAAAAGACAGAATGAGTATGGCAAATAGCTTAGAAGTAAGAGTTCCATTTGCAGATTATAAAATAGTAGAATATGCATTTAATATTCCATCAAATATAAAACTTTTAAATGGAAGAGAAAAAGGATTATTAAGAAAATCCTTAGAGGGAATATTACCACAAGATATAATATATAGAAAGAAGAGTCCATATCCAAAGACACATAATCCAATATATACAGATTATGTTTGTAATATAATGAATGAAATATTAGAAAATAAAACATCACCTATTTTAGATATAATAGATAAAAATAAAATTAAAGAAATAGTTGATACAAAAGGAACTTCATATAAAACACCATGGTTTGGACAGCTTATGACAGGACCTCAAATGATTGCATATTTAATTCAAATTAATAACTGGCTAAGATATTATAAAGTTAAAATTATATAAAAATGCGAACATTTTTATAATGAAAAATTAAAATTAAGAATGTAGAATTAAGGAAAAAAATCCTTCAGATTTTTAAATAAAAGGTGCTTTGCACCAATTTAAATTAAGTTTTGCTGTGCAAAACCTCCTTAATTTTACATTTTTAATTCTTCATTCTTAATTTAAGATTGCTTAGCAATCTTTACATAAGGTATCTTATTCCCATTATTTTGTCATCTTTAATATAAACCCTAGGGGCTCTACGGCCTATAAGACAAAGAATTTCATAGCTTATAGTGTTTAATATTTCTGACATATCATCTGCATCGAATTTAATATCTCCATCAGATCCTAGAAGTATAACTTCATTATCTAATTTAACATCAGGAATATCAGTTACATCAACCATAAATTGATCCATACATACATTTCCTATTATAGGTGCTAATTTTCCGTTAATTATAACCTTACCTTTATTAGAAAGTCCTCTTGAATATCCATCTGCATATCCAACTGGAAGTGTAGCTACCTTAGTCTTTCTAGTTGTTTTATAATTTTTTCCGTATCCTATATATTCATTTTCTTCTACTTCTTTAATATGAATAATTCTAGTTTTCCAAGTTAAAACAGGCTTAATATTAAAATCAGTAGTATTAACTTCATTAGAAGGATAATAACCATACTGTATTATTCCAGGTCTAACATAGTTATAGTGACTTTCAGGAATATCTATTATAGCTGCACTATTAGAAAAATTCTTTTTTTCTATCTTTATATTTTGTTCTTTTAGTTTATTTATTATTGAATTATAAATATCCATTTGTTTATTAGAATAGCTTTTATCCATTGAATCAGCTGTTGAAAAGTGAGAAAAAATACTTTCTATTTCTAAATTACTTAATTTAGAAATATTAACTATATCATTAATATCACTATCTGTATTTCTAAAGCCTATTCTACCCATTCCAGAGTCAATGGCAATATGAATTTTTATTTTTTTATTAGTTTCTATAGCTTTAGAATTTAATTTTTTTGCAAATTCTAAAGATGAAACTGTTGGTTCAACGTTATATTGTATTAATGAATCAATTGCATAATCTTCACTTATTCCAAGAAGCATTATTGGAGCATCAATATCATTTTCTCTAAGTTCTATAGCTTCTACAATATTTGCAACTGCAAGTTTTTTTACATTGCAATTTAATAAAGTTTTAGAGATTTCAACGGCTCCATGACCATAAGCATTAGCTTTTACAACTCCAATTATTTCACTGTTATGAGATTTTTTCTTTATTTCTTCAATATTATTTATTAAATTGTTTAAATTAATTTCTGCCCAAATTGGATGTAATAAATTCATACTAAATCTCCTTACTATCATTGACTTCTTAATATTACCATTGATAATATTATATACATAAACTGAAACTTTGATAAGTATCAGTTTTGATAAAATTTATGGTATCAGATTGGGTGATGAAATGGACATATTAACGATAAATTTGAATTCTAAAAGTAATGTTCCACAATATATTCAACTTTACAATTTTATAAAGGAAGAAATTCAAGTTGGAAGATTAGAAGCTAATAGTAAACTGCCATCAAAGAGAAAATTATCTAAGCATTTAGGAGTTAGTCAAAATACTATAGAAGCAGCCTATGAGCAGTTAAAAGCAGAAGGATATATAATTTCTATTCCTAAGAAGGGATATTTTGTTTCAAAGCTTCAAGGAGTAGTAAATATAAATACTGTTAAGGAAAATAAAAGAGAAAAATTAAAGGTTAAAAAACCATATAAGTATGAATTTTATTCTAGTAGAGTAGATTTAGAAAGCTTTCCATATTCAATATGGAAAAAAATAAATAAAGATATTATAAGTGAAGAGAATAAGGACTTATTACAAATAGGGCATTCTCAAGGAGATAGAAATTTAAGAGAAGCAATATTAAATTATTTAAAATTTTCTAGAGGGGTTAATGCTAGTGTAGATAACTTAATTATAGGATCAGGAAGTGAATATTTAATTCAAGTTTTAATAAATATAATTGGTAGAGATAAGACTTATGCTACTGAGGAACCAGGATATTATAAGATAAGAAAAATATTTAAAATAAATGATATAGATTCAAAGGCAATTCCAATAGATGAACAAGGAATTAAAATAGAAAGTTTAAATACTAATAATGTTGAAGTCCTTCATATAACACCATCTCATCAGTTTCCAACAGGAGTTATTATGCCAGTTAATAGAAGGCTTAATCTTTTAAATTGGGCTGAGGAGAAAAAGGGTAGATATATAATAGAGGATGATTATGATAGTGAATTTAGGTTTGAAGGAAAACCAATACCAGCATTACAAAGTTTAGATAGTAAGGGAAAGGTAATTTACCTGGGAACATTTTCAAAATGCTTTTTCCCATCTACAAGAATTGCATATATGATATTGCCAGATGAATTAATGAATATTTATAGAAAAGACTTTAGCTTTTTAGCATGTACAGTTTCAAGGCTTTCTCAGCAAGCTTTAGTTAAATTTATTAATGAAGGGTATTTTGAAAGACATTTAAACAGAATGAGAAATATATATAAGAAAAAAAGAGAATTTTTAGTATTGCTAATAAAAAAATACTTACCTAATACAGATATTATAGGAACTAATTCAGGACTTCATTTACTTCTTAAAGTTAATAATGGAATGAGTGAAGAAGAACTTATAAAAGCTGCTGAAGAAAAGGAAATAAGAATTTTAGGTTTATCTAACTCCTATTTAAATAAGCCTGATGAGAAAAGTACTGTTTTCTTAGGCTATGCTAGCCTTAAAAATGAGGAAATGGAGAAAGCTATTATTTTGTTAAAGAAAGCTTGGAATTTATAATAAAAAATTGTAAATAATATAGGTAAAGTAAATTAAGGGAGAAATTTTATGACCTATGTTAATTTTAAAGAAGAAGTTTTTGTAGCTAAAAAGCAAATAAATAAAAGAAGAGCTAATAATAATAAGCTGTTTGAAAAGTTATCTGAAAATAAAGGGATTAATTCAGAATATAGTGCAAGTGAAAAATACAGTTTTAAAGAGCATAGAAAGTTAGTTTTAGGTGGAGGACATCCTAAGAAAGAAGATGAATTTGAAGAAGTTAAAGATTTAGATATAATTTGTGCTAAATTTATTAAATGTAGATTTTCTAATATTAAATTTACTAATTGTAGATTTATTGCTTGTTATTTTGAAGAATGTGATTTTATGGGAGGGGGAGTAGTTTTTCAAAACTGTACCTTTGTTAAGAAAGATAGTGATGAAAAGCCTAATTTAAATAAAGAAGGAAATTTTTCTTGTGAATTTAATAATTGCAATATATATGCAAAGTTTATATATTCAACTATTGAATATATAATTTTTGATAATTGTAATTTAAAAAATACTAATTTTGAATTAAGTGATATGAGTAGTGGAATGATATTTAATTCAAATTTAGATATGGTTATAATTTCTGATACAGACCTTTCAGGAGCTAAAATAGTAAATACCTATATAAAAGATTTAGAGTTTAGAGATAAAGATAAAAGTAAGATGGATGAAAAAACATTTATAGATAAAATTAAGCTTAGAGAAAAAACTAGGGATGAATATGAAGGAATATATACTGTCTATGAAAATATTGCAGATAAGTTTAAAGATAATAATTTAAATAATAATTTTGGTGAGTATTATTTTTTATGTAGAAAAACTCAAAGAAAAGCCCTTAAGCCTTTACCTAAAATTTCATCTACCATTCAGTTAATTACATGTGGCTATGGAGAAAGACCACTTTATGCAATTTATTTTTCATTATTTATGATATTACTATTTTCAATTTTATATTTATTCTTTGGAATAAAGGTAAATGAAGAAATAATTACATATAGTGATAATATTTATAAGGTATTAAACTTAAGAACATTTTTAAAGGACTTTAATGAATCTTTAAATTTAAGTGTAGGAATGTTTGCAGCTATAGGTTTAAATGAAGCTCAACCTTCACCAAGATCATATATGATAAGTAATCTTGAAATGATAATAGGAGTATTGATGATAGGAGTTGGAGTTGGATCATTAGTAAAGAAAATAGTAAGATAAAAAAGTAAATTTAAAATGTGTTTTGAAGAATATAAAAATTATTTTTCAAAACACATTTTTGTTTAGATAAATTTAATATATTAGTTTAAAATACACAAAAACAATTGATGCGAAATAATAAAAATATATTGTTTTACGATAAAAATATCTTGATAAAGATATGAAATAGTGATAATATAGATTTAATGATAGGAGGGATTTTATGGAACTAAAGGATGAAAGAAAATTATCAAAAGTATTATCAATTACTCTTAATTTTAGTATTATTTTAGGTGTAATTCTTACAGGGATACTTATATATGATACTTTTATAAAGCGAGGAATACAAAACTTAATAATTAATAAAGGTTTAATAATAATGTTATTGGCATTAGGGATAGGAAGTTTGTTTTATATAGTATTTATGTTAAAAGGAATAATTAATACTTTAATTAAAGGGGATCCCTTTGTTAGGTCTAATGCAATAGCTTTTAAGAAAATATCTGTATCATGTTTAATAATATCGATGTGTTATTTATTAAATTTACTTTTAAATTCTAATTTTAAAGATTTTAAATTTATTTATGTAGATAATATGGGAATTCATACTGATATGGAGGTATTTATTTTCTTGTTTGCATCTGCCTTTATATATATTTTAGCTAGAGTATTTGATAAAGCTGTATCCTTTAAAGAGGAAAATGATTTAACTATATGATAAGGAGAATAACATGAAAATAGTTGTAAATTTAGATGTTATGATGGCTAAGAGAAAGGTTTCTTTAAATGATTTAGCTGAAAGAGTAGGAATAACTAATGCAAATCTTTCTATATTAAAAAATAATAAGGCAAAAGCAATAAGATTCTCAACTTTAGAAGCAATTTGTAGGGAACTTAATTGTCAGCCTGGAGATATATTAGAATATGTAAATGAATAGTGGAGGTGTAATATGGTCAATGCTGTATCTTTAGTTTTAATGAAAGGAGAAAGAATCCTTTTATTAAATAGAGAAAAAAATAGAATGCCGATTATTGTTATAAGGGATAATGAAACTCCAGAAAAGTGTATTGAGAGATGGACTAAAGATAATGTAGAAATAGGTTCAGCAAAGATAATAAAGCATGATAAAACTTTTAAAGTAGAAAACTACAATATAAATTTAATTTTTATTGATTGTAGTAATTCAGAAGTAAAATTATTAAATGAGGATTTAGTATTTGAAAATTGTAGTTTTGTAAGTAATTTAAATAAAGTAGAAGAGGGAATGTTAAGAAGTTTAATTATAAAATGTGGATTATTAAACTATAAATCCTTTGCGGTAGAATCTTTAGCAAGAGCATATAGTATGAGTAATGCTTTTAAAGAAAAAAAGCCTTTTATAGAATTAGAGAAAGGAAGAATGGATAGCAATAAGGCTATAGGACTTATAGGATTAGCTTTATTAATAGGAGCACTATTTTCTGTGTTTGTATTTAATTATTTAGGAGTTTCAGTTCCTATTATAATATTATTAATGATTGGAACTTTTATAAAAATAGTTGGAATTAAAAATAAAAGTATAATAGGTTTCTTCTTCTTAATTTCAAGCTTTATATTGTCAATAACCTATGGAATATTTACAAATGAAGTATTTAGAGTGTTAAATTTAATAGTTATTCCTATTAGCTTGTTTTCTGGATTTTTACTTTTAACTTATGATAAAGTTGAATTCAAGGCAATAAGCTTTATAGCAGCATTTTTAGAATTAATACTTGCAGAGTCTATAGAAAATACAACAAAGCTTCCAAAAGAATTAAAAGATAGGTTTGGAAGTGTAGATTCTGAAAAGAAAAATGGGTATATGAAATATGTAATTAAAGGTCTATTTATTTCTATTCCTACACTTATAGTATTATTGATGCTACTTTCGGGAGCAGATGAGATATTTAACTATTATTTATCTAATATTTGGGACTATATTAATATAAAAAATATTTATGATTTTATTATTAGATTTATATTGGCTAGTATGCTTATGTTTATAATTTATGGATTAAACTATGGATTATCATCAACTAAAGTTATAAAGGTAAATAATAAAAATATTAATAAAACATTGAACTCAACAACAGTAATAACAGTATTAGTATCTGTAATTTTAGTGTATTTAGTATTTACAAAAATTCAAGTATCTTATCTATATTTAAACAAAGCTTTACCAGAAGGATTTAGTTTTTCAGAATATGCAAGAAAAGGATTTTTCCAATTAGTATTTTTAGTATTTATTAATTTAGTTACTATAATAACAATTAAATTAAAAACAGATGTAAAAAATTCAAAAGTAAACAGTGTTTTAAATATAATGTATAGCATAATTACTCTTTTAACTTTAAATATGGGAACAGCTGCAATATATAAAATGAACTTATATATAAGTGAATTTGGATACACAAGGCTTAGAATATTAGTTCAAGTTTTCACATTATTTTTATGTATATCATTAGTGCTACTTCTTGCATTTATAATTAGAGAGAAAGTTTTATTTAAACCTATAGCAATTACAGCTATGATAATTTATATAGGATTAAATTATATAAATATAGATAATTTTATTGCAAAAGAAAATATAAAGCTTATAGAAAAAAGAGCTGAAATAGATTTATGGTATTTATCAACACTTTCTTTAGATGCAAAAGAAGCTCTTAGTGAAGGAAGAAAAAATGGAGTAGTAAGTAACGAATATTATAATCTATGGGTAAATAAAAAAGTGTTAACTGAACATTGGTATGAGTATAACTATATGAATGAGAATGTATTAAAATAAGATTTAGAAAGAGGTATATAGCATGATTGCTTTACTTAATCTAAGTTGTTTATTTCTAGGATTAATTTCTTGGTTAATTCCAATAATAATTATTATAATGAAAAAGATTAGTAATAAAAAAAGATATATATCTATATTTATAAGTATGAGTATTTGTTTATTATCTATATATTTACAAAGTTTGTATATAAAATATTTAATTAATATTAATGACTGGACAGCTTTAATGGATATAATAGGTACATCTATAGTTTTAGAATTTATTATGATACTTGTTAATATTATATTAAATTGTACTATCTTAATTTTACTAAATAAATATGAGGAAAAATAGATACTATTTTTGAAAGGGTATATATGAGAAATATAATAAGAAAGTTATGATTATAGAAGAAATTAATATATTTTAGATTATAAGTGCGTCTATTAATTTTAAAATTACTTAGAGAGAGCTCCGAGTAATAAAAAAATAAATAGATGTACTTTTTTATTTATTCAAAGTTATAAAATAAGTAAAAATATGATATAATTACCAATAAAAACTAACTTGATTGATAATCTTATAAGAACTAAAGAGTTTAGTGATGATAATTGCATTAAAAAGGTATTAGAATTAAATCATAGCAATTAATAGAAAAATAAGTAGTTAATTGTTAAGAGAGTATAAGGAAATTAAAGTGAAAAAAATATTTTTTATAAAATAAATATAGGATGGAGAAGATTTAAAAATGGAAATAAAATTAATAAAACCAACTATAGAATACGCTAATGATATTATGGAATACAAAAGAGAATTTTTGGAATGTGGAGATACTATGGCTGGATGTGGAAACTTAAAAGAATGCTCTACAGCTGAAGAGTGGATTAAGGAAAATGAATTAAGAGAAAATAGTAAAACTATTCCAGATGACAAGGTTAGTTCTAGTGCTTATATAGCAGTAAGAATGTCAGATAATAAAATTGTTGGAATGATTAATTTTAGACATCATATTAATCATCCTATACTTGGTACATGGGGAGGTCATATAGGATATTCTGTTCGCCCATGTGAAAGAAAAAAAGGTTATGCAAAAGAGATGCTTAGACAAGTTATTATAATTTGTAAAATGTATGGATTAGATAAAATACTTGTAACTTGTAATAAGAAGAATATAGGAAGTAAAAGAACCATAATTGCTAATGGCGGATTATTTGAAAAATATATTGAAGTAAATGGTGATATTAAGGAACGTTATTGGATAAAGCTGTAATAAAGAATTTAAAATTTTTTATAAAGAAATATTATTATTTTTAAGGGCATTACCTCAAATTAATTAAGGAGATAGATGATATGATAAGTGGAATTATATTAATTGCTGGAGGTCTATTATGTTTATTGTTACCAAAGGCTAACTGGTATAAGGAATCTATAATAAAGCATAAACACTTAGAAACAGAGGAGTTTTTATCTTTTATTAGAAAAATAGTGGGTTTTGTATTTATATTTTTAGGTATTTTATCTTTCTTTTTATAAAATAATTATTAATAAAATACTAGATTAAAAATATTTAATAAGGTGGAGTAAATAAAATGAGAAAAATAATATTAAGTATTTCTACAATTATTATTTTAGTTATATCAGTAGTAATCTTTATCTTAATAAATGTAAAAAAAGACTTTAAGGAATATTTAAAAGTAAATTATCCCAATAGTGTCTTTCAGGTTGATTTACCTAAAATAGATTTTATTTATGGAAGTTATTATTCAGATGTATTTTGTATAAGTGATAGTATTTCTTTTAAAATAAGTAAATCATGGAATACAAAGCAAGTATCAGAGCATTATTCTGAAATAAAAAATAGAGAAAAAAATAATTTTGAAATAGCACAAATTTTTAGTAATAGTGAAGTTGAAAAATATATAAGTAGTATTAGTGCAGGAAGTAAATTTCCTACAACAGAGAAATACAAATATGATGCAATATATCTCAGTATCATTCCAGATACTGAGATGATATCTATAACAAAAGATATTTTTAATTTCTTAAAGGAAAAGAAAATTGAAGTAGCTGAAATTAATATTAGTTATGAAAAAAATATGGGTGTGTACGAAGGTCAATTTTCGGATAAAGATTATGATTTAGATGCAAATGAAATAGAAGAGAAAATAATAAAAATAAAGTGATTTTTATTACTTGGAATTAGTTTTTAATATTTATTTAAGAAGAGGGGGAGAATTTTGGATTTATATAATAAAATTAGATTTAATATGGAGAGGTTTAGTGGCTGTACAGATTTTTTGGATGCCATATATGGGTTAGATGAAAATGAAGATTATGAAGCTATTATTTTAGCACCGTCTTGGAAACCGGAAAAGATATTCAAAAATTTTAATGCTAAAATTGAATTAATTAAAATAGGACCATATTATAATAGTTACATTGTAGAAGTAGAGAATAAGAAATATGGATATATACAAACTTCAGCAGGAGCATCTAATTTGGTAGATTGCTGTTTGACATTGGGAAATGCTAAATGTAATAAAATAATATTTATAGGTGCAGTTGGAGCATTAAAAGATGATATGAAGTTAGGAGATATTATTACTCCATCAAAATCTATTGCAGGGGAGGGGGCATCACTTTATTTGTATGAAAATATATCTGTTGATAGGTTTCAAAGGCTAGTATATCCTAAGGTAGAATTAAAAGAAAATTTAATAAGTATTGCAAATAAAATTGGAATTGAAGTTAAAGAAAAAGTAGTATATTGTACAGATTCTATATTTTGTGAATATTTTCATTTAAATGAGATATTAGGAGTGGGTAGTGAAGCAATAGAAATGGAAACAGCATCATTTTATCGTTGTATGGAAATTATGAATAAAGAAGGAATTGCAATTTTGTGTGTTTCAGATAATTCAGCTACACAAAATGCATTAATTGGAAGAAGTGAAGAAGATACAGAAAAATTTCATAAAAGTAGAGAAGAATTAATTCCAAAATTAATATTAAGTTTATAGAATATATGTATTTAATTGTGATCAATAAGTAGGAATTTATATAAGAATATTAAATATAATTAATGAATTTTATATTAAGAATGTATTTAAAGTTTTAGGGAATTTGGTTGTTTTAGGGAAATAGTGGAGGAGAAAGTGAGAAAATAATTAATCAATTGTATTATTAAGTTGCGATAGATTTATAATAAATGAAAGTAAATAGAGGGGCTGAATTTATGTGGAAAAAAGTTGAAAGTGAAAACTACATATTTAATTTTTCAAATGGTAGCATTGCAGAAAAAGAAATAAATGAAATCATACTATGTCAAGAAGGATGTTTTAAATATATAACCAATGTTTTGCAGACTAATTTTAAAGGTAAAATAGAATATTACCTTTGTGAAACAGCAGAACAGGTTGGTGAATTATATGGTGATAATGAACCTTGTAATGGATTTGCAAGATTACCTAATAATATTTATGCAGTATACAATAATGATATAAAATGCATTGGATTTCATGAAGATGCTCATATAATTTCATATGGAATAAACATCCCGAATTCAGCTGCAATTAGAGAAGGACTAGCCATGTTTTTTGATAGAAAATGGCATGGGTTATCCAACTTAGATTGGGTGCAGTTTTATATCAATGAAAATGAATATATAAGCATTGTAGATATGATAGAGGATGAAATATTTTATAATATTGACTGCAATATTTCATATCCTATTATGGGTGCATTTACTGAATATTTAATTTTAAGCTATGGGATAGAAAAATATAAAAAGTTCTACTCATTTAAAGAAATTAAAGAAGGATTTTTAAATGTATTTGGTCATGATATAGAAGTTTTTGAAAAGCAATTTAAAAAATACATGAATCTAGTTGGAATAAGTGAAGAGTTACTTAAGTTAATAAAAAACTTAAAGTAATATCAACCACAATATTAACAGTTTGTGAAGTAAAAATAGGAGAAGAGATTGGAGAGAAACTATGATTATTGATAAGAAAGAAATTATATTAAAAAATGGACAAAAAGTATTACTTCAAAGTGCAATGGAAAAGGATGCAGAAATGATTTGTCATCATCGTTATATTACTTCTTTTGAATCGTATTTTATGGCAAGATACCCGGAAGAAATAAGTTTAGATGTAGAAGGAATGAAAGAAAGATTAGTTTCTATTGAGAAGGATGATAAGGATTTCACAATTACAGCTTTTTTAGATGGAAAAATAATAGGAGATGCAGGAGTAACTAAAATTAGAAATCATATGAAGTATAAGCATAGAGCATATTTTGGAATTTCTATTTTGAAGGAATATTGTAATCAGGGACTTGGAAAATATATATTAGATATTGCATTAGAACAAGCTGAGAAGAATGGTTTTGAACAAGTTGAATTAGGTGTATTTGAAGATAATCTAGGAGCAATACATTTATATAAAAAATGTGGATTTAAAAAAGTTGGAATTCAACCAAGAGCCTTTAAACTTAAAGATGGTACTTATAGAGATGAAGTTCAAATGGTACATATTTTTAATTAATATGTATCAGTGTTTACCTTGATTATGCAAAAGAAAAATTATAGTATAAATCCTTTTGGAAAGTGTTATAATTACATTAAAGTGGACAATACTTTAATTGAGGTGAAATAATGTTTGAAGATAAGTTAAGGGAAGCTATTGAGCTATTATTAGAATATAATCCCATTATCATATATTTATTTGGATCTGCAAGTAGAAATGAGTTAAGAGAAGATAGTGACATTGATATTGCATTTTTATCTAAGGAAGATATTGATGAATATGATGTGTTTATGAAAGCACAAGAACTTGCTGATATTTTTAAAAGAGAAGTAGATTTAATTGATATTTCAAAGTCATCAACAGTATTTAAAGCTCAAATAGTAGGAAATGGAAAAGTTATTTATTGTTCAGATGACAAGGAAAGAATGTTTTTTGAGATGCGTAGCTTTAAAGAATATGTTTTATTTAATGATGAGAGAAAATGTATTATTGAAAAGATAAAAGAAAGAGGTTCTATCTATGGCAAGTGATGTAATTTTAAATAAAATAGATACTATAGAAAGATGTATAAATAGAATAAAAGAAGTTTATGATAATAATCCAGAGAATTTAAATGATTATACAAAACAAGATTCTATAGTATTAAATATTCAAAGAGCATGTGAGGCTTCTATTGACTTAGCTATGCATGTTATTTCAGAGAAAAAATTAGGAGTTCCACAAAGTAGCAGAGATGGTTTTGAAGTATTAAATAAAAATAATTTAATAGATGATAAATTAACTAAAAATTTAAAAGCTATGGTTGGTTTTAGAAATATAGCTATACATGACTATAAAAAAATTGAAATAAAAATTGTTCAAATGATAATTGAAAAGCATCTAAATGATTTTCAAGAGTTAATATATTATATGAATAAATTAATATAAGGTTTTAAGTAAGGGTATAATAAAGCTAGTATAAGATAATAATTGAACTAAAGATTAAATAATGAGGTGAATATAAATGAGAAAGATAAAACCATTAAATGATTTTATATTCAAGAAAATATTTGGTGAAAAAGGTAATGAAGATATTTTAATATCATTCATTAATGCTGTATTAAAAAGAACTAAAAAAGAGCCTATTGTTGAAGTTGAAATTATAGAGAATAAACAATTAACAAAAGAGCTTATTATAGATAAAACAGGAATAATTGATGTAAGGGCCAAAACTTCTAATGGTGAAAATATAGATATAGAAGTTCAGCTTACAGATCAGGGAAATATGGATAAAAGAACATTATTTTATTGGGGAAAGATGTATCTTGAGAATATAAAGCAGGGTCAAGATTATACAAGTTTAGAAAAGGTTATTACAATTAATATTTTAGATTTTGAATTCTTAGGAACTGAAAATTATCAGTCTTCATTTCATCTGTGGGAAGATATTGAAAAAGATTATATGCTAACAGATGTTGTTGAAATACATTTTTTGGAATTACCTAAGTTTAGAAGTAAAAAAGATAGAGATTATAGAGAAAATGGTATAGAAAGATGGCTTGCGTTTTTAGAAAAAGATATATCTGAAACTACATTGAAGGAGTTGATGAGTTTGGATCAAGCAATAGAAAAGGCTGAACAAAAAATCGAATACCTAAGTAGTGATGAGGAAACTATGAGAATTTACTATGAAAGAGAAAGATCTTTACATGAAAGAGCTAACATGATTAGTTCTGCAGAGGAGAGAGGAGAAAAAAAGGCAAAATTAGAAATTGCTAATAACTTATTAGATGTGTTAGATGATGAGACTATAAGTATAAAAACAGGATTAAACATAGAGGAAATTAAGGATTTAAGAAATAATAAGTAGTTTAGATAGGGTTAAGGCCTATAAAATAAAGCATAAATTATTTACAAAGGGGCAATGTAAAGTTATAATGTTACTGATAATAAATGAATATCTAGGCTTTGAAAGAGAAAAGTATATAGTAATTTAATTTAAAGAGATCTAGGGAGGGTGTAATCCTAGAAATTAAACCTATAGAAAGAAGCTCTGGAGCTATAAACTGAAAAAACATTTTGTAAGTAGGTTTATGGGATTCTTCCCTTAAAAAGAAAGAGTGGATTAATTTATATTAATCAACTTAGGTGGTAACGCGGAATATGTCTTTCGTCCTAAGGTTTTTTAGGATTGAAGACTTTTTTTATTTTTAAGTAAACGAAAGGATGTAAAATTATGAGTTTTGAAAAATTAGCTGAATTAATATTCCCTGAAATTGATAAGACACCGGAATATTACATTGAAAAATATCCAAAGAGAAATTTAAAAGAAGGTGCTGTAGTTTCAAGATATGCTCCATCTCCAACAGGCTTCCAACATATAGGGGGAGTTTTTGCTGCATTAATCAATGAAAGATTAGCAAGCCAAACTGAAGGTATTTTCTTCTTAAGAATAGAAGATACAGATCAAAAAAGAGAAGTTAAAGGTGCTATAGAAGATACTATACAAACTATGCATAACTTTGGAATGGATTTTAATGAAGGTATGACTGGTGAAGATTCATCTAAAGGTGAATATGGTCCATATAGACAAAGTGAAAGAGCTGAAATATATAAAACTTTTGTAAAAGACTTAATTAAAAAAGGTTTAGCTTATCCAGCTTTTGATACTCCAGAAGAATTAGCAGAACTTAGAGAAAGACAAACAGAAGCTAAGATAACTCCAGGATATTATGGAGAATATGCTAAAGATAGAAATTTAACTGAAGAAGAGTATATTGAAAGAATTAATAGTGGAAAAGATTATGTAATAAGATTTAAATCACCAGGAAACAGTGAAACAAGAGTTGAGTTTTCGGATTTAATAAAAGGTGATATAAGCTTCCCAGAAAATGTTCAAGATGTAGTTATAATAAAGGGAGATGGACTTCCAACTTACCACTTTGCTCATGCTATAGATGATGCATTAATGAGAACTACTCATGTAATAAGAGGAGAAGAATGGTTATCTTCTTTACCAATACACGTACAATTATTTGATACTTTAGGTTTTGAAAGACCAAACTATGCTCATATTCCAACAATAATGAAAAATGATAATGGATCAAAGAGAAAGCTATCAAAGAGAAAAGATGCTGAAGCAGCTGTATCATACTATAAAGAAGTTGGATACCCAGTTCAATCAGTTATTGAATACCTACTTAATATAGTAAACTCTACATTTGAAGAGTGGAGAGCTGAAAATCCTACAGTAGATTATCATGACTTTGAAGTAGCTTTAGATAAGATGAGTAAATCAGGAGCGTTATTTGATATAGTAAAATTAAATGACGTAAGTAAAGAAGTTATTTGTAAGCTAAAAGCAGATAAGGTTTATGATTTATATACTGAATGGGCTAAAGAATATGATAAAGAAATGTATGATTTAGTAACTTCAAATGAAGCTATGTCAAAGGAAATCTTTAATATAGATAAAGAAGGTCCAAAGCCAAGAAAAGACTTTGCAAAATGGGATGAAGTAAGAGGAAAAGTTGATTATTTCTTTGATGAATTATTTAATAAAGAAACAGCAGAAAATGTTGAACTTCCAAAGACTTTAAGCTTAGAAAATGCAAAAGAAATAATAAAAGTATACAAAGATAAATTTAACTTCAATGCAGGAAGCCAAGAAAACTGGTTTGAAGATTTAAAAGCTATTGGAGCGGAACTTGGATATTGTGCAAATAGAAAAGAATATAAAGCAAATCCAGATGCATTCAAAGGAATGATTTCTGATGTTGCTGGAGCTGTAAGAGCAGCACTATCTCATAGAAGCAACACTCCAGATCTTTATACTATTATGCAAATATTAGGAGAAGATAAAGTAAGAGCTAGATTTGAAGCATTTTTAAATATATAAATAAAAAATTGAACTATCTTAATGGTAGTTCAATTTTTTTAGCTATATTTTAATATAGTATTAATAATAGAATGTATAAAAATATGTTTAAGGAAAGTTAATTAAGCTAATACTAGTAAAATTGCACTAGAATATAGGAAATATAATATTAAATTTTCAAAATAGGGATGATTGGGGAGTTAAAGTAATAGATACTATTGCTGAATAAATTAAAATTAAGTTTATATTAAAGAAATTTTGATTTAATGTTATAATAAAGTTACTACAAGATAATAATTTAACTAATGATAAAAATAATGAGGTAAATATATATGAGAAAAATAATTCTACTTATGAGAAGATATTGAGAAAGATTATATGTTAACAGATGTGGTTGAGATTCACTTTTTAGAACTACCGAAGGTTTAGAAAGAAAAAAGATAAAGATTATAGAGAGAATGCTATAGAAAGATGGCTAATGTTTTTAGAAAAAGATATATCTGAAACTACATTAAAGGAGTTGATGAGTTTGGATACGGCAATAGAAAAAGCTGAACAAAAAATCGAATACCTTAGTAGTGATGAAGAGACTATGAGGATTTATTATGACAGAGAAAGATCATTACATGAGAGAGCAAATATGATTAGTTCGGCAGAAGAGAGGAAAGCATTAGAAATAGCTAGAAATTTATTAGATGTTTTAGATAATGAAACTATAGCATTAAAAACAGGGTTAGATATAGATAAAATTAATTCATTAAGAAATAAGAATTGCTAGGATAGATAAAAGTCTATCCTTATTTTTACAAAAAATATAATTAAAACTTGAGTTGGAAATAATATTAATTATATTATGTTTGTGGAAGTCTGTATTTTTTACTTACGATACGGAGAACCGTATCATAAACAAATGATAAAACTAGTCTTAAGCAAGCAATATAACTTTTTAAGACTAGTTTTGTAAGTTAAATAGCATATTATAAGATTAATAGTATATTATTTATAAAAAATATAAATGAATTTATAAACTTAATATTTCGTAAGAATTTTTTAGAGTTGATGTAAACTCTATCTTCTACAATAAAGTCAGAATGAGCAAGGAGGAGTAGAGGATATGAAAAGAGTATTTAAATCAATTATAGTGTTTATAATAATAGTGTTATTAAGTTTGTGTGGAGTAAATATTATAAGTGGTAATGGGGGAGAAGAAAGAAATAGCAAAATAAATAATATTTTAATTTTAGTAAATAGAAAAAATGGATTAGATAAAAGTTATATTCCAATGGATTTAACAATACCTGAAATACCATTTTCAGATGAAGCAACAAATGAAGAAAAGCAGGTGGCAGGAATTATAAAGGAACCATTAGAAGAATTAATAAATGAAGCTAAAAAAGAAGGAATAATTTTAATAGGTAATTCAGCATATAGGTCTTATGAATCTCAAGAGATTATATATAATAATAGAGTAAGAGATGAAGGTAAGAAAAGTGCAGATGCATATGTAGCTAAACCAGGATTTAGTGAACACCAAACGGGATTATGTATAGATATTACTAATAAGTATAGATATTTTGCAGAAGGAACAGAAGAGGCTGAATGGCTTGAAAAAAATTGTAGTAGATTTGGATTTATTATAAGATATCCTAAGAATAAAAAAAGAATCACTGGAA
This sequence comes from Clostridium gallinarum, assembly GCF_014836325.1. GTDB lineage: Bacteria > Bacillota > Clostridia > Clostridiales > Clostridiaceae > Clostridium > Clostridium gallinarum. The sequence goes on along the minus strand of NZ_JACSQZ010000001.1, from coordinate 37,364 downwards.
TAGAATATGAGCCATGGCATATTAGATATGTAGGAAAAGATGTGGCAAAATATATTTATGATAATGGAATTACATTGGAAGAATACTTAGAAAAATAAAGTATGGAGGAAATATGAGTTATAATAATATTCTTGTAGTAGATGATGAAAAAGAAATAAGAGATTTATTAGAAATAAATCTTAAAGGTGAAGGATATTTTGTATTTAAAGCGAGTTGTGGCAAAGAGGCGTTAGAAATATTAAATAAAGAAGAAATTCATTTGATAGTATTAGATATTATGATGCCAGATATAGATGGATTAGAGGTTTGTAAAAGAGTAAGAATAAATAACAATATTCCTATTTTAATGTTAAGTGCAAAGGTTGAAGATATGGATAAGATACAGGGAATAATGACAGGGGCAGATGACTATATATGCAAACCATTTAATAGCTTAGAATTAATAGTTAGAATAAGGGCATTAATTAGAAGAGCATACTTTTTAAATTCTAAAATATCAACTTCAGATAATATAATAAATATTAATAATATGACTATAGATAAGAGACAGCATAGGGTGTCAGTAAATAAAAAAGAAGTAGTACTTACAGCAAGAGAATTTGAAATTTTATATTTGTTAGCTACTAATAGGGGAAGGGTTTTTAGTGCTGAGGAAATTTTTGAACGAGTATGGAAAGAGAAGTATTATCAATCGAATAATACAGTTATGGTACATATGAGTAGATTAAGGGATAAATTAGAACAAAACTCATATGAAGATAAGATAATACATACTGTATGGGGAGTTGGATATAAAATTGAAAAATAAAATAATTATTAATTGTTGGATAAGGCCAATAGGTGATATGGTAATATCAGCAGTGCTAACATATATAATAGCAAGTTCAATTAGAGAAGTAATAATTTTATTATATAGGTATAAAAATATTAAATTTATTGATTATATATGGAATTTATGGAACGTATTGCAGCATGAGAATATTGGGAGATATCTTTATATAATTGTATTTTTGCTTTTATTTTTAATCATAAATTATACTATAACATATAAAAATAATAAAAACTTAGCTACAATTATAGAAGAAACGGAGATAATGGCAGATGGAAATTTAGATAAGTTAATAGATATTAAAGTATCTGGTTATATGAAAAGTTTAGCAGATAATATAAATAATATATCAACTCAACTTAAAGAGATAATGATAGAAGAGAGAAAAGCTCAGAAGACTAAAAATGATTTAATAACTAATGTTTCCCATGATTTAAGAACACCATTAACATCAATAATAGGATATCTAGAGTTTATTGATTCTGATAAATATAAAGATGAAGTAGAACTTAGATATTATATAGATATAGCATATCAAAAGTCTAAAGATTTAAGTTTGCTTATAAATGATTTATTTGAACTAACAAAAATGCAAAATAGTAGTATTGTTTTAGAAAAGTCAAAAATAAATTTAGTAGATTTATTAGGACAATTAGTAGTCTATTTTAAGAATGAGTTTAAAAAAGCAAATATGAAAGAAAGAATTAATTTTTCAGAGGATAAGTTAATAGTCTATGCTGATGCAAGAAAATTAGTAAGAGCATTTGAAAATCTATTATCTAATTCTATTAAATATGGAAAAGATGGATATTACGTTGATATTATAACAAAAGTTGAATATTCAATGGCGGTTGTTCAAATTATCAATTATGGAGAAGCTATACCTGAAATAGATTTACCACATATTTTCGATAGATTTTATAGAGTTGAAAAATCGAGGAATAGAGAAATAGGAGGAACTGGATTAGGGCTAGCAATAACAAAAAATATTATTGAGCTACACAATGGTTTTATTTCAGTAAGTAGTGATGAGAATAAAACTACTTTTGAGATAAGATTACCACTAAACTATAATGACGTTTAATATATTATAATAAAATAAATAAGATAGAAAATAAAAAAACTCATTTAATATTGATACAGAGAGCTGTATCATAAATAAATGATAAAAATAATCTTAGTCAAGTAATATCAATGGCTAAGGTTGTTTTTTGTAAGTGGGAATATTTGGTTGACTAAGAATAACTTAGTGAGAATAAATCTAAAATAGTGAGTAGATTACTCTATATATTATATTATAATAAGTATAGTTTAAAATATATGGTATATAACATAAAAATACATAAAATTAAATTGGGGTTAGGGAGCAAAAAATGTTATTAAAAGTTCAACAAATTTTTTCAAATAGAGAAATAGCTTATATTTTATGGATACTAGTTATTATGATAGTAGGAAGTTTTACTAAGGTTGGCAGAAAATTTTATAAAGATGTTCTACCTATTATATTTTGTAGAAAGTTTATAGTGTTTTATATTGTTTTTATATGCTTTTTGGTAGGAATTATAAACATATTATATTACATTGGATTTTGGAATATCTATTTGCTAAAAGATACTATATTTTGGGTGATTTTTGTTGAAATTCCTATTTTTATAAAAGCGTTAGAAAAGGCTAAAGATCAGTATTTTTTTAGAAGGCTTATAAGAGAAAATATAAAATTGGTTATTTTAATATCTTTTATTGCAGGCTTTTGGTCATTTCCATTATGGATAGAAATACTTATTATACCGATAGCTGTAATTGGGACAGCCTTATATTATGTAGCTAATCGTGATAAGAAATATATTAAAGTAAAGAAATTATTAGATAACTTTCAGGCGTTGATAGGGTGTTATTTAATATATTTCATTATAAGCAAATTATTAATAGAGTGGAGACAACTATATGATTTTCAAACTATAAAAGTTTTTATTTTGCCTATTATATTAATTATATTAAATATGCCAGTAGTATATGGATTAGCAGTATATAATCAATATGAACAGATATTTATTCGGTTAAAAGGTAGAGATGAAGAGAAGAAAAGAATGAAAATTGAAGTTGTAAAATTTGGGGGGATAAGCTTGTATCGTTTATCTATGCTACGAGATAAAGGAGCATATGTGTGGATAGAGAGTTTAAATAATAAAGAGTTAGAGAAAAATTTATTTAAATTTAAAAAATACTTAGAAGGACGAATAGGGGATAACTATATGAAAAGAGCGAAGTTTTATTATATGAGTAGTATTGTGCTTATAGTATTATCACTTCTAGCACTTATTTACTGTAATTCAGAAGTAGATATAAAAGACATAATTAGATTAAATTTTGTACTAGATATAGTCAGAGTAAAAGATATTATAACGCAAATTTGCTGTGTAGGAGTAGTTGGTGGCATTGGCATGCTTATTTTCGCTAAAGGGTTAAAGCAACAAAAATATGAGGATTTATCAAAAGTAAAGAAAATTGCGCTTTCTAAGTTCTTATTACTATTATCTTATCAGAATGGAATACTTAAAGATAAGGATATTAAGGAAAATGATATTGATATTATTTTTAATATAATAATTAGAAATGCTTATCTATTAGCTAAGGAAAGTGAAGTAATAAGAGCTTCATATGATAATTTATTAAGTAGATGGGAACTTCAGAGTATAGATGAATTATATAATGCTTCATTAAATTTATTATTAACAATTAGCAATAATATAGAAGACTTTAATGATATAACTAAAGAAGAATTTGAAATAATATATAAAGAAAAAATAAGAACTTCTCCTCAAAATGAAAAAATAAATGTATTTCTTTATGATACCAAAAAAGGTATTGAAAAATATATAAGTTGTGTTCAAGGATGTAGTGAAGAATTAAAAAAACTTTTAGAATAATTTAACTCATATGAAAATTGTATTAAATGCAATAAAAAATGCAAAATTGAAGATATAATCAGTGTAACTACTATACATGAAAAAATTATTAGTCAATAATATCGTATAAAGTATAGTCAGTTTAATGATCCAATAAAAAGTTGCGAAGATAACTATGTATTAACAGCATTCATTAAGTATTAAGTCTGTGTGTTAATAGTGTTTAGTACCCAAATAACCAATAAATTGAAATATGGATAAGAGAATGTATTGAGATCTATTATTAAAGAAGTGTCAAAAGTATTTATTATAGATAAGAGAATAAATTAATGTGAAGAGAAAGAATGCTATGAATGGAGTACTCTTTTACTTATAAAGATAAAAGTAATAAAATAATAACATAAAATATATTATTAAAAAAAACCTCACTTTCTACTGTTACGGAGAACCATATCACAAGTAAAATAAAGTTTTAGTTTTAGCTATTAAAATTACTTGGGTTAAATTAATGAATGTAATAACATTAAATATAGAGATTTTAAAAATATATCAATAACTAAAGAATAAAAATTTTTATTTAATAGTTGAAATTGATTAGTATTATTATGTAAAATAAATGTGATAACTATAATAAAGGAGATGAAGTTATGGAAAATTATAATGTTGTATTAGAATGCTTTGAAAAGAATGATGAACCAATGAATGCAACTGCAGTTGCAGAAAAAACAGGTATAGATAAGAAAGAAGTATCTAAGGTAATGGATAAACTTAAAAAAGAAGAAAAAATCTATTCACCAAAAAGATGCTACTGGCAAATAAAAAGAGACTAGTATTAAAATAAGCTTCCAAAATGTAAATTCATTAAGAGCAACAATCTTTTAAGGAATGAATTTATTTTGGAAGCTTTTATGTTTTAAAAAAGTTTAAATTTTAAAAGATTAATTTCAAATAATTGTATGAAAAAAATTAATATTGTTATATTATAAGTATAGTGGTTATATACAAAATTAACCATTAATTATCTAAAAGGATGTGATGTATTATGATGAGTTTAGTAAGAGTAAATAAAAACTATATTGTTGTTAATGGGAAGGTGACTACAGTATAGCAATTTATTAAGAAAACCTTCCTAATAGCATATATTTCGGGAGGAAAAATGAATAATAAAAACTTACTAGAATTAGGATTAAATGAAGGATACATTAAGGAAGCAAGTATTTATAATAAAGACTTTTATTTAGGAAGAATTTCAGTACAATATAGAGATATTTATAGAGTATTTACTGAAGAAGGGGAAGTGCTTGCAAGGGTATCTGGTAAATTATCATATTCTTCAAATAGTACTTTAGATTACCCTGTAGTTGGAGATTGGGTATTGATAGATAGGTTAGATAATAAAAATGGTGATACTATAATTCATAAAGTATTATCTAGAAAAAGCTATTTTTCAAGAAAGATTGCAGGAAGTAGATTTGATAGACAGATTGTTGCAGCAAATATTGACTATATATTTATTTGTATGGCATTAAATAATGATTTTAATATAAGTAGGCTTGAGAGATATGTAGCTGTGGCATGGGATAGTATGGCAATACCGGTTATAGTATTAACTAAGTCTGATTTATGTGAAAATATAGAAGAGAAACTCGAACAAGTTAAAGAAGTTGCTATAGGTATAGAAATATTAGTAACTTCAAGCTTAAATGGATATGGATATAATAAAGTTAAAGAATATATAAAAAGTGGAACAACAATAGCATTTATAGGTTCATCAGGAGTAGGGAAATCTACTCTTATAAATAAATTATTAGATAAAGAAATATTAAAAACTAATTCAGTTGATGAAAATGATAAAGGAAGGCACACAACTACTCATAGAGAATTAATCCTATTAGAAGATGGAGGAGTAATTATAGATACTCCTGGAATGAGAGAACTTGGATTAATTGATGCTGATATAGATAAGTCTTTTAGTAATATTGAAGAACTAGAAAAGCAATGTAAGTTTTCAGATTGTACTCATAAAAATGAACCTAGATGTGCAATTAGAGAAGCAATAGAAAATGGAAAGTTGGATATAGAAAAACTAGAAAGGTATAAAAAGCTTAAAAGAGAAGAAGCGTACAATTTATTAAAATCTAAACAACAAGAAAAGCAAAGAATGAAAAGTAAAAAGTAAATTAATAGATTAAGAGTTGCAAAAGCAACTCTTTTTAATATATATATAAATATTTTTTTATTTACATAAATTAATTGAACCTTTAAAGAAGTAAATACGTCTAATTAAGTGAAAATGAATTTAACATAGCTATGTGAGAATGGAAGGAGAAATATAATGGGGATATCTAATATTATTCCTATAGGAGTATTTAATAAATTCAAAGAGGAAAGTCTTAAAAAAAATAATGTTAGATTAGCTATAGATGGAGATAAGGATGCATTTAATATTTTAATTAAAGAAAATTTAAATTCTTTATACATTGTAGCTAGGGGAATTTTAAATAGTGAGTATGATATAGAGGATGCTATTCAAAGTACCATACTAAAGGCTTATGAAAAAATCTTATATTTAAGAAATGAGAAGTTTTTTAAGACTTGGTTAACAAGAATTTTAATAAATGAGTGTAACAACATAATAAGAAAAAATAAGAAGGTTACTTATATTGAAGATTCACAAATTAACAATGAAGTTTATGAGGATAAATATAAAAATTTAGATTTAATAAAAGCAATGAATAAATTAAGTTCTGATTTAAAAATAACTATGTTGCTATTTTATTTTAATGATATGTCCATAGAGGAAATAAGTAATACTTTAAAAATACCTAAGGGAACAGTAAAGTCAAGATTAAATAGAGGAAGAGAAAGATTATATAAAATTATGAGTGAAGGTGAAAGTCATGAATAAGTTTGATAAAGATAAATTCAATAAAATTATTAAGGATAAAGTAAGTGATAATAAGATTGAGATACCAGATAATATTAAAAGTAACGCATTAAAAATTTTAAACAGTTTACCAGAGAGAGAAACAAAAAGAAAAAGTAAATCAAGAAAAGTATCTGGATTAGTAGCTGGTATTATAATTTGTACATTAGGATTTAATATGTTTATGCCAGCATATGCAGAAAGCTTACCAATTATAGGTCCTACTTTTAAAAGTATAAATGAGGCTATAGGAATTGGAGATAAATATATAAAAGGATCTAAGGATATAAATATATCAAAAAGCTATAAAGATACTACAATGACAATTAAAAATATTTATTATGATGGAGTAGAACTAGCTATAGCATATGAGCTAAAGTCAGAAGAGGGATTTGATGATAAGCCTATAATATTTCCTATTATAAAGAGTGGTTTTAAAAATATAAATTATGATAATGAAGAAAATGATGGTGAATTTATAGATGATAATACCTATGTTGGTTTAGCTTCTTATGCATTTACTAAAGATGAATTATCTGATAAGACAAAAATAGAATTTATAGTTAATGATTTATATGGAAATTGGACAGGATATTATCCTAAAAAATTTAGTTTTAAGATTTCATTAGATGCTAAAGATATGGGGAAGAAAGAGCATGCTATTAATAAAGAATTTATTTATGGAAATAGAATATATAAGATTAGAAAAGTTATTACTAGTAAGTTAAATACTATTATATACGCAGATATATTAAAAGAAGATAATTTAGACAAATCAATTGAAAATAATGGGCTAAGAGGAACAGACGATCAATTAAGATTCTTTATAGTAGATGATATGGGAATGCCATTAGAAACAGGTTCCTTAAGTTTAAGTAGTAATATAAAATTAAATCAAAGTTTACTAGGTAATAGTACAATTAGATTTAGGGGTGCTTCAGAAGTAGCAGAATCAATAACTCTTATTCCCTATATTTATATATATGGAAGTGGAAAGAATATAAAAGGAAAAATTGATAAAGAAAATGAGATGATAATAGATTTAGATACAGGAGAAAAATATATTATAGAAAATATTGATTTTAAAGAAGATAAGACAATAATAGATATTAAAGCTAAAAAATATTTAAGTAGTCTAAAGTATCTTAATATATCTTTTTGGAGTGGAGATAATGAATTAGAGGATGAGGAATTAAATAATATAAGTATAGAAGACTGGAGTAAGATCAAAAGAGAAATAGAAATTGAAGACATAAAATTTAATGGAATGGATGATGGTTATAACTTTACTTTAACTTTACCAGCTTTAGATAGTAGCAAAGAATATTATTTTTTAGTTGATAATACTAAAAAAATAATATTAGAAGATGAAAAAATAACTATTGATTTAGAAAAATAATGGTTACTAATTAAGAAAATAAAAAATTCAACAATATATTTAAGGAGATGATTTCTGTATCTATCAGGAATCATCTTTTTTAATTTAAATATATAGTTATTATAAGAGTTAATTAAAACATTTCAAAAAATAGTTATTAAAATGTTTTATATATAAAAGTATAAACTTAATTATTTTATTGCAAAAATAAACAAAGTATAAGATATTATTACAAATATTACTATAATTTATATTAACATTGATTAATATAGATAGTTATGCTATGTTAAAAGTAAACGTTGTAAAAGTAATTATATATAATGGAGGATTGTAAATGGGTATTAGATTTATAGAGAAATATAATGTATTTAAACTTGACTCAAAGGATACGTCTTATATTATTTCTATTGTAGATGAAGAGAAATTCTTAGGGCATGTTTATTTTGGAAAGAGAGTAATTGATGAAAATATAAATTATTTAATGAGACTTGAGGAACCACCTTACGTTCCATCAAAAAATAATAGAGATAGAGTATCTTTTTATGATAGTTTTCCTTTTGAATACTCAACTCATGGTATTGGAGATTTTAGAGAATCTTCAATAAGAGTTTTAGATAAAAATGGGCATTCAGAGGTTAAACTTGAATATAAATCACATGAAATTTATAAAGGCAAAAGAGAGCTTAATGGATTACCTGCTACTTTTGGAGATGAAAATGATTGTACAAGCCTTGAAATTACTTGTGAAGATACATATTTAAATTTACAAGTTGTACTTATCTATACTACTTTTGAAAATTTAGATGTTATTACAAGAAGTGTAAGAGTTAAAAATTTAAATGAAGATAAGATTAAATTAACTAAGATATTATCTAGTTGTATTGATTTTGATGGTATAGATTATGATATGATATCTCTTCATGGATCTTGGGCTAGAGAAAGACATATACAAAGAAAGAAAATTGGATATGGTAAACAGGTTGTATCTAGTATAAGAGGTGAATCAAGTCATCAAGATAATCCATTTATAGCATTATTAGATAGTAAAGCAACAGATGATTATGGAAATGTATATGGATTTAATTTTGTTTATTCAGGAAATTTCTTTACTCAAGTTGAAGGATGTCAATTTAATACAACTAGAGTTGTAATGGGAATAAATCCAGAAGATTTTAATTGGGTATTAAACAAGAATGAAGAATTTATAGCTCCTGAAGTTGTTATGGTCTATTCAAATGAAGGTATAGGAAAAATGACAAGAACATTCCATGATTTATATAGAAATCATTTAATAAGAGGAGAATATAAAAATAAAAAGCGTCCAATATTAATAAATAATTGGGAAGCAACCTATTTTGATTTTAATACAGAAAAATTACTATCTATTGCAAAAGAAGCTTCTAAACTAGGAATTGAAATGCTTGTAATGGATGATGGTTGGTTTGGAAAACGTAATTCTGATAATTCATCATTAGGAGATTGGTTTGTAAATGAAGATAAAATAAATGGTGGTCTTAAAAATCTAGTTGATGAAGTCAATAAACTTGGTATGGAATTTGGAATATGGTTTGAGCCTGAAATGATATCAGGAGATTCAGAATTATTTAGAAATCATCCAGATTGGTGTATTAAGATTCCAGGGCGTGAACCTGCATTATGTAGAGAACAATATGTGCTAGATTTATCAAGAAAAGAAATAGTAGATTATATATATTCTAGTATAAAAAAGGTTTTATCTAGTGCTAATATAACTTATGTAAAATGGGATATGAATAGACAATTAACAGACCTAGGGAGCATTGGATTAAACTCAGAAAATCAAGGTGAGTTATTCCATAGATATGTATTAGCTGTTTACGACATGATGGATAGATTGACTAAAGATTTTCCACATATTTTATTAGAAAACTGTTCTGGGGGAGGAGCAAGGTTTGATCCTGGTATGCTTTATTATAGCCCTCAAATTTGGTGTTCTGATGATACTGATGCAATTGAAAGATTAAAAATACAAGAGGGAACATCATTAGTATATCCACTTTCAGCTATAGGGGCGCATATTAGTGATTGTCCAAATCATACTGTTGGAAGAACTACACCTTTTGAAACAAGAGGGTATGTAGCTTTAGCTGGTACTTTTGGATATGAACTTGATGTAACAAGAATACCACAAGAGGATAGAGATATGATACCAAAACAAATAGAAATGTATCATAAATATAATGATTTAGTAAGATGTGGCGATTATTATAGAATAGAGAACTTTTCTGAAAATAACTCTTTTGATGCATGGTCAGTAGTTTCAAAAGATAAGAGTGAAGTATTAGTAACTTGTGTACAAGTTTTTGGAAGAGCAAATTATCATAGTAGAAGAATAAAATTAAAAGGATTAATAGAAGATAGGTTTTATATAAATGAAGAAAGTGGGGAAGTTATATCTGGTGGAGCATTAATGACTGCTGGAATTAACTTAACTAATATGCATGGTGATTTTAAGGGGAAATTAATTCACTTAAAAATTAAATAATATAAAAAAGAAATTCGGCTAGTGCTGAATTTCTTTTTTATAATTTCCTTCCTTCAATTTGGAGGTATTAAATATAATTATAGAAAAAAGTAATATTTTAATAGTGATGTTGTTAAAGGAATATAACTAAAATTCCTTGAAGAACTCCTATTATAGCTCCAAGGACAAGTCCTAGAATTTCTATGTGTTTTAGTTCTTTTTTAGCAACCTTAATTATTATATCTTCTAACTTTTCTAAATCTAATTCATTAATTTTCTCTTCAACAATATTTTGAATATTAACATTTTCTTTAGCTTTAACTAATAAATCAGCACTAATTTCATCAATGGCACTAGGAACTTCTTTATTTAAAATTTCATCAATATATGGAGCAGCCATCATTCTAAATGGCATTGGTATAATATTTAGTTTTTCATTTATTATATTTTTAATTTTTTCGATTATATAAGAATTTAAATTTTCACCATTTGAATTATTTAAGGCTTGGTTTAGGATGTCGTCCATTGAAAGTAATTCAGTAGAAATAACTTCACCTATATTAGCAGCTATTTCATTTTTTCTCTTAGGAATTAAGCCTAGAATTTCTATGTTTAAAACAGGGATTTTAATTGGGGTAATTGGTCTAAATAAAAGCTTTATAGCAAGTATATTAGTTATCCATCCTATAAGCCCACCAACAACTGTTAACATTAAAATAGTTGTAAAATTATTCATAAATGCCTCCTATTATGTAAAGTGTCAAAATACATAAACATTTTATACCTTTATCTAAAAAATTTCAATATAAATTCGACTAGTTAGTATAAAAAGTATTAAAATATCATATCCAGGTTTCGTCGCAAGCTCCAAGTCACCTTGATATGATATTTTAACACTTTCAAACTTAATGTTAAATATTATAAAAATAAGGAGCTGTAAAAACATCTCCTTAATAGTTTATAATTTAATTTATTAAGTTTGTAAATAGATAAACATTGTATGACGGTGACTTGGAGCGCATGCGACGGAACAAGGAATATAATGTTTATCTATTTTTAAATTATTAATTATTAATCTTAAACGAGCTCTTTAATGAAACTATTCTATTGAATACTAATTTATCTTCAGTAGTATTTTTAGGATCAACATTAAAGAAACCATTTCTTACAAGTTGGAATTTATCTTGTGGTTTTGCTACTTTAGCAGTAGTGTCTTCAATAAATCCTTCTAAAACTTCTAATGAGTTAGGATTTATTTGATCTAAGAAATGCTTACCTTCATTTTCAGGAGCATCATCTAATATTAAAGGTTCATAAAGTCTAAATTCAGCAGGTCTTGCATTTTTAGCATCTACCCAGTGAATAGTTCCTTTAACTTTTCTTCCAGTAAATCCAGAACCACTCTTAGTTTCAGGATCATAAGTACAGTGTAATTCAACTACATTTCCATTTTCATCTTTAATTACATCATTACATGTAATAAAGTAAGCACCCATTAATCTTACTTCATTTCCCGGGAATAATCTAAAGTATTTCTTAACAGGAACTTCCATGAAGTCGTCTTGCTCTATATAAATTTCTCTTGAGAATGGAACTTCTCTTGTACCAGCAGCTTCATTTTTTGCATTGTTTGAAACTGTTAGCATTTCAGTTTGACCTTCTGGATAGTTAGTAATTACAACTTTTAAAGGTTTAATAACAGCCATAGCTGCATTAGCTTTTAGTTGTAAATCTTCTCTTATAAAATACTCAAGCATTTGAGAGTCTACTAAAGAGTTAGCTTTTGATACTCCAATAGCCATGCAGAAGTTTCTAATAGCCTCAGGAGTATATCCTCTTCTTCTTAATCCAGATACTGTAGGCATTCTTGGATCATCCCATCCATCAACTATATTTTCATCAACTAATTGTTTAAGCTTTCTCTTACTCATAACTGTATTAGTCATGTTAAGTCTAGCAAATTCAATTTGTCTTGGAGTGCTTTCCATTTCACATTCTCTTACAAACCAATCGTAAAGAGGTCTATGATCTTCAAATTCTAAAGTACAAATTGAGTGAGTTATTCCTTCAATAGCATCTTCAAGTGGATGAGCAAAATCGTACATAGGATAAATGCACCACTTATCTCCAGTGTTATGATGAGTTGCATGAGCAATTCTGTAGATAATAGGATCTCTCATATTTATATTAGGAGAGGACATATCAATTTTAGCTCTTAAAACCTTAGAACCATCTTCAAACTCACCATTTTTCATTCTTTCTAATAAATCAAGGTTTTCTTCAACAGATCTATTTCTATAAGGACTTTCTTTTCCAGGTTCAGTTAAAGTTCCTCTATATTCTCTTATTTCTTCTGGAGTTAATTCACAAACATATGCTAATCCCTTTTTTATTAAAAGTTTTGCTTTATCATACATTATATCGAAATAATCAGAAGCGAAATAGATGTTATCCCAGTTTCCTCCAAGCCATTTAACATCTTCTTTAATTGATTCAACATACTCAGTATCCTCTTTAGTTGGATTAGTATCGTCGAATCTTAAATTAAATTTACCTTTAAATTCTTCTGCAAGTCCAGAGTTTAAAACTATAGATTTAGCATGACCAATATGTAGATATCCATTTGGTTCAGGCGGGAAACGAGTTATTATTTCATCATGTTTTTTGTTTTCTAAATCTTCAATAATTATATTTCTAATAAAATTAGATGACATGTTTTCATTTGACATATGCAAACCTCTCCTATACAAATTATCTTTTATTGTTATATATAGTTATATACTATTTATTTACTTTTAAATCAAGGTATCATAAAAATATAGATAAATCAAAATAAAATTTTAGTTCTATCATATAATTACCATTGCTTAAGTTCGTATATATAATTTTAAACTAAGGTTAGGAAAAAATAAAGTCATAACTAAGGTAAAAGCTGTATTTTATAAATATTTATAAAAAAACTTTCATTAATAAGTTATTTTTCTTGAAATTTTAAGAGATTTATGAAGAGAATGAATAAAATATATAATAAATTACATAATATGGAATATGATATAAAAAAGGTGTATAATTAATTAGAGGATTTATTAATTTAAAGGAGAGTTATATGAAGGAGAAATTAAAAGCATTTTTTGCAGCTATAGGATATCTATTGTTAACAGTAGGTATTCAGTTAGTTATATCTATTATAGGAGGTATAGGTGTTGGAATTTATTATGTAGTAAAAGAAGTTTCAAAGAGTACTAATGGAGCAAATCTATTTGAAGATAATCTTGATAATTTAGTTACTTTTACAGCAGGTTTAACTAATGTATTTTTATTAATCTCATCAATAGTAACAATATTTACTTTGATTTTAATTTATAAAATAAAGAAAAGAAATTACAAGAGAGATCTACAGTTAATAAAAACAAGTAATATTAATATTTTATTTGCAATTATTTTAGGAGCTTCATGTTGGTTATTTAATGCAGGAGCATTAAGTTTAGTTGAAGAATCAGGAATTTTTTATAGCCAATTTGAGTATATGAATGAAATTTTATCTCCGCTTAGTCAAGGTAGTATAATACTTTCAATAATTACTGTAGGAATAGTAGCACCAATAGCAGAGGAATTTTTATTTAGAGGAGTTGTATACAACACCTTAAATAGAAAAATATCAGTAAGATGGACAATTATTATTCAAGCTATTTTATTTGGAGTTTTTCATGGAAACTTAATACAAGGATCATATGCAACACTTTTAGGAGTTATTTTTGGATATGTTACGTATAAAACAAAATCCTTATGGCCAGCTATTATTATGCATATGACCAATAATTTAGTTGCAACAATGGCACCATATATACTTGGAAATTATTTTGGAAATATATTAATTTACATTGCATTTACCTTAGTTGGAATTATTGGAATAACAGTTTTCTTAATAATATTAAATAGCAAAAATTCTAAAAGTAAAGATACTGTAATTGATTTTGAGAATTTTAACAATTTAAATTGACATTAGATTAATCTAATGAATTAAAATGTAACAGTAATATTTATATTAAAAATGCCGCATATTTTATATGATATGCGGTATTTTTTTTGAAAAAATATTAATAATATGTTAATAATTTATAATTATATTGTATAATTACAATATAATTATTAGATGAAATGGGGAGAAGAAAATATGAAAAAGCGTGGATTAAAAAATTTAATGCTAAAAAATAAGAAAAAAGTAGTTATAGTAAGTACATTATTTGTTTTAGGAAGTGCTTTAATATTAAGGAATTTTAATAGAGATACTAGTTCACAAGATTATAATTTTGAAATGTCTGAAAGGATTGTTAAACTTCAAAAGGGAGAAATTAATAATTCTGTAATAGTTAGTGGGAAAATTAAGAGTGGAGAAGTTTCTAATGTATCATCAACTATTGCAGCAAAAGTTAAGAGTATTAATGTAAAAGTTGGGGATACAGTAAAGGCTGGGGATATTATTTGTGTTTTAGATGATAGTAATATTGTTAAGGAGATAGAGAGTAAAAGTAAGAGCATAGAAGAAGAAAAAAAATCATTACAAGATAATTACAATAAGCTTTCTAATCAATTAGAAATATTAAAAAGTGCAAAAGATGAAAATTCAAAAAAACAAAATAAATTAATTGAAGAAGCAGAAAATAAATTAAATAATGCTAATGCTGAATTAAATAGCTATGAGGTTACTTTTAATAGTATAAAAAATACATATAATATTATGATTAATGGGCTAAAAGATAAACAAGCTAGTCGTGACAATGCAGAGTTAGCTAAGAAAAAATATTATGAAGAATGGATAAAATCAGGTGGAAAAGTTAATTCAGAGGAATATAAAAAATACATAGAGGCTAGTAGTGTTTTAGAACAAAAAGAAGAAGAATTAAATGAAGCAAAAGCGCTTTATGATTATGATAATATAAGCAATAATTACAATGAGTCTTTAGCAACATATAATGAAAAAGTTTCATTAAGAGATGAAGCTAAGAATCAATATGATGAAGCAATATCTAATAGTATAGCTTCAGCTAATGCAAGTGATGTGGAAATAGATAATATAAAAACTAATATGAATGACCTTAATAGTCAAATACAAAAGCTTAATGATAATGAGGAATTAAAGGAGCTTAAAGAAAATTTAAGTAAAACAGTTTTAAAAGCTGAAACTAGTGGGAAAATAACAGAGCTTAAGGTTAATGTTGGAAGTATGGCAGAAGGTATAATTGGGACTATTCAATCTACAGAAAATCTTATACTTGAAGTCAATATACCAGAATATGATATAAAGAAGCTCAATACAGGTATGAAAGTTAAGATAAGCAGTGATGCATTACTTGATAAAGTTGACGGTGAACTTATAAGTATATCCCCAATAGCAAGTAGCGATGATAAAGGTGGATTTTCAGCAGATATATCTATAAATAATGGATCAGGACTATTTATTGGAACTAATGCAAAGGCAGAAATAATAATTTCTAGTAAAGAAAATGTAATCTTAGCTCCTATTGATTCCATAAAGGATATAGATACTAATCCAAAAGTATTATTAAAAGAAGATAATGGTGAGATGATAGAAGTACCAGTTATTATTGGAGAAAAAAATGATTATTATGTTGAGATTAGTGGAGATAATATAAAGGAAGGTATGGAGATAGAAGCTGATATTAATTCATATGATAGTGAGTTAGATAACAGCTACAGTAATGGGGGGAATTAAAGATGGGTGATTCAAAATATAATAAACCCCTTATTGAAATGAAGGATATTATTAAGAAGTATTATATAGGACAACCTAATGAGCTAGAAATTCTTCATGGTATTAATTTAAAAATATATGAAGGGGAATTTGTTGCTATAGTAGGTGAATCTGGGTCAGGAAAATCTACTTTAATGAATATTATTGGAGTTTTAGATAAGGCAACTGAGGGAGAGTACTACTTAGATGGTATTAATATAAAAAATGCCACAGAAAAAGAAATGAATAGTATAAGAAATGAAAAAATAGGCTTTGTATTTCAAAATTTTAATCTAATAGGAAGAACTTCTGCTTTAAAAAATGTAGAACTACCAATGTTATATGCAGGGATAGGTGGTAAAACTCGTACTGAGAGAGCTATGAAGCTTCTTGAAAAAGTAGGAATGGCTGATAGATATAATCATAAACCAAATGAACTTTCAGGAGGTCAAAAGCAAAGAGTAGCTATAGCTAGAAGTTTAGCTAATAATCCTTCAATAATTCTTGCAGATGAACCAACAGGAGCTTTAGATAGTGAAACAAGCCGTATGGTTATGGATATTTTTCATGAATTAAATAAAAAGCAAAAAAAGACTATAATTCTTATAACTCATAGTAAGGAGTTAGCAGAAGAATGTCCTAGAATAATTACTATAAAAGATGGACAAGTTATAGGAGATAGAAAAGGGGGGAAGGCTAGTGGGATTATTGGAGAATATTAAATTAGCTATGGTTAGCTTATTAGGAAATAAGTTACGTTCAATATTAACTATGCTCGGAATAATAATTGGAATATCTTCAGTAATAACAATTGTGACAATTGGAGATTCCTTAGCGAGTTCTATAACTGGGGAAGTATCTGGAATGGGTGCTAGAAATATAAGTGTTAATTTAGAGCAGAAAAGTAGTCAAATAGAAGATGAATCGGAAATAATAGAAGAGTTTGAGTATGTAGAACCTACAGAAAAAGATAATATTACAGATGAAATGCTAGATAAATATAAAACAGAGTTAGGCAATGAAATAATAGGTATATCTATTTCTGAAAATGGAGGTAGTAATAATTTAGTTAATGGAAAGAATAAAGCAAGTATAGAAATCTTAGGTGTAAATGATGGATATTTTAAGGTAGAAAATATTAACTTGCTAACAGGAAGATTTTTTTATTCTAAGGATATAAATGAATTTAGATGTATTGCTGTAGTTAGTGATATGTTTGTAGATAAGTACTTTGGTAAAGAATATACAAATGAAGAGGCTTTAGGAAAAAGCTTTGAAATTACAATTAACGATAATATTGTTAGAGTATATATTTGTGGAATTTATGAATTTGATAAAAGTGCTACTTTAGGATATTATTCAAGCAATGAAGAAATATCAACAAGTTTATATATGCCTATTTCAGTAGTTAAAAAGCTTAATAATAAATTAAATGGATATAGTAGTTTTAAAGTTCTTCCTAACAATGAGGTTGATGTAGAGGATATAGTATTTAAGACCAATAGATTTTTTGAGGAAGAATATAAGAAAAATGAATATATAGTTCCAGTTGCTTATAGTATGGAATCTATGATTAAGGCAGCAAATAAGATAATTAACAGTGTTAAATTAGCCATTAGTGCAGTTGCTGCAATTTCTTTATTAGTTGGTGGAATTGGAGTTATGAATATAATGATGGTTTCAATAACTGAAAGAACTAAGGAAATTGGTATACGTAAAGCATTAGGAGCAAGTAATTTTGTAATATTAATACAATTTATTATTGAATCTATAATTATATGTATAATTGGAGGAATTATAGGTATATTAATAGGGATTTTCTTTGGATCAATAGGAGCTAAATTAATGGGATATAGTGCAAAGCCTAATTTAGCATCAATATTAATTGCAGTTGGATTTTGTATGTCAATTGGTGTGTTCTTTGGATACTATCCAGCAAGGAAGGCAGCAAAATTAAATCCTATCGATGCATTAAGATATGAGTAATACTATTATGAGAATACTAATAGATAAATAAATATAGTCAATAAAAATACCGCATTTTTAAATTATGCGGTATTTTTATTCTTTAGGAAATTATAATAACAAATATGTGGATAACTTCATGAGAGTAGCAAAATTCGTAGTGTAAGAGGTAGAGTTTTTATAATTTCCTTCCTTCAGTTTGAGAAGAGATAAACATTGTATGAGGTTGCCTTAGAGCGCATGCGACGGAGCAAGGAATATAATGTTTATCTCTTTTTTATAATAATAGTTAAGTTAATTATTGATTAATTATAGAAATAAGTATAAAATGATAATAAACGATAACAAATGATAATAATTGATAATAAAGAGGTGTTGTTTGTGTTTATGGAAGAGAGGCTTGAGGATATATTAGATTTGCTAAAAAGAGAGGGTAAAGTTAAAGTTAAAGATTTAAGTGAAAGATTTAATGTATCTGAGGGAATGATACGTAAGGATTTAAGTAAGCTTGAAAAGTATACCAATATAAAGAGGACCTATGGTGGAGCAATATTAGAAAGAAAGATAGTTCATGATGAAGGAACTTCATCTAGGGTTATACAAAATTTAGATGAAAAACAAATAATAGCTGAAATTGTTCTTAATGAAATAGAAGAAAATGATGTTGTATTTTTAGATATTTCTAGTACTAATTATATGGTTTCAAATATGATGAGAAATTTTAATAAAAAAATGACTTTAATAACTAATATGAATAGAATAGCCATGGATTTTGATCACAATGACAATGTAAATGTAATTCAAATAGGTGGAACCTACAATAAAAAACTTGGTGGAACTGTTGGAGCTTTTTCTATTGAGGAAATAAGTAAATTTAAAATAGATAAAGCTTTTATAGGGGCTGGGGGAATAAATATAGAGGATAATTTTATAAGTAATTTCGATTTAGAAGAAGCTGAAACTAAAAAAGCTATTATAAAATCTAGTAAATTTACTTATTTAGTAGGGGATAACGAAAAGTTTTATAAGGACGGATCCTATAAATTTTGTGATATAAAAGACATTGAATATATAATAACAGATATAAAACCTAATGAAGAGATTTTAAAAAAATTAAGTGAGAGCAATGTAAAAGTATTATATTAATATAAAGGGAAGGTAAATAAATATGATAAGATTAATAGCAAGCGATATGGATGGTACTTTATTAAATAGTAACAATGAGATAAATGAAGAGTTTTTTGAGGTATTTAATAAGTTAAAAGAAAAAAATATAATATTTGCAGCAGCTAGCGGAAGACAATATTATAATTTAGTAAAAAGATTTGAAAAAATAAGTGATGATATTATGTTTATAGCTGAAAATGGAACTTTTGTAGCATATAAAGGAAAAGAAATATTAGTTAATTCCTTAGATAGAGAAGTTGCAAATGAGCTTATAAAAATAGGAAGAAATATAGATAACGCTTATGTAATTCTTTGTGGTAAGAAATCAGCTTACATAGAAAAAAGAGATGAAAGATTAGTTAAGGAAACTAAAAAATATTATGAAAGATATGAAATAGTGGAAGACTTAACTAAAATAGAAGATGATATTTTAAAGGTAACTATTTGTGATTTTTCTGGATCTGAATTTAATAGTAATAAGTATTTTAAAGATTATTGGGACAAGCTACAAGTAACAGTTTCAGGTGAAAGATGGTTAGATATTACCTCTAATGGAGTAAATAAAGGTGTAGCAATTGAAAAAGTTCAAGAAATATATGATATAAATCCAAAGGAAACAATGGTATTTGGAGATTATTTGAATGATTTAGAAATGATGGAAAAGGCTTATTATAGTTATGCTATGGAAAATGCTCATGAAGATTTGAAAAAAGTATCTAATTTTATTGCTAAAAGTAATAATGATAATGGAGTAGTAGAAACTATAAAGGAAGTTATAAAGCTTTAAGCAAGTGTTAAATAATCATATCTAGGTTAAGCCTTACAGCACCAAGTTACCTTGCTATGATATTTTAATACTTATAAATTTAAGATTGGAAATCATAAAAGAGCAGTGGAAATTTCACTGCTCTTTTAGTTGGTAATAGATTAATATTATTAACCAAATCTATTCTACAAATCGAAATTTATCTACTTTCTTTTTTACCTTCGTAATCTATTACAGAACCAATCACAATTCCAAGTAACATTCCTAATCCTGAGCTAATACTAACACTAAATCCTATATTAAACTTAAAAAACATCGATAAAATAATTCCTATAAAAGCACCGATGATAAATCCTATAATTAAAAGTATAGTTAAATATTTATATTCATTTTTCATATCATATTTACTTCCTTATCTGATTAAATTTCCTATTTATCTATATAATATTAAAAGTATATTTATTTCTTAATTAAAATACAATCGCGTAAAAATACATATTTTTATTATACACATAATTCGTATATAATACCATAAAATAGAGTTACTAATTATAATGATTGAATTAAAACAGATCTTAATCAATATACAATGTTGAATGGATTTGAGTGAAAGTGAATGAAATTGAAAGAAAATGATTGACTTTAAAATAAAAATTAATTATTATGAAATTAGGAAGTGATGTAAATGTTATCTGAAGAAAGACATAAATTAATATTAGAAAAAATAGATAAAGAATCAGTCGTTTATTTAAATGATTTAGTTCAATATTTAAATACATCAGAATCTACCATAAGAAGAGATTTAACTGCTCTAGATAAGGCAGGACTTTTAAGGAAGGTTCATGGAGGAGCTATGTCATTAAATGAAAAAGTTATTAATACAGTAGATGATATAGTTGAAAATAGGCAAAATTTAAATATTAGTGAAAAAACAAAAATTGCAGCTTATGCAGCATCTTTAATAAAGGATGATGATTTAGTATACATAGATGCAGGAACAACTACAGAACTTATGATAGATTTTATAAGTAATACAAAAGCTATTTTCGTAACTAATGGAATTGTGCATGCAAGAGAACTTCTTAAAAAAAATTGCACAACTTATATTTTAGGTGGTGAAATTAAACTTTCTACAGAAGCAATAGTTGGAGCTGAAACTGTAAATAGTTTAAGAAAGTATAATTTTACAAAAGGTTTTTTTGGAACTAATGGTGTTGATATAAAAAGAGGTTTTACAACTCCTGATATGAGAGAAGCCATGGTAAAAGAGGAAGCTTTTTATAGAAGTAAAAATAAATTTGTTCTGTGCGATAAATCAAAGTTTGGTAAAGTAAGTTCTATTACTTTTGCAGAAATAAAAGAAGCTCAAATAATAACTACTAATTTAGATAATAATAATTATAAGAAAGAAACAGAAATTATGGAGGTAGATAGTTTATGATATATACTATTACATTTAATCCAGCTTTAGATTACATAGTTAAAATGGATAATTTTAATCTTGGATATGTTAATAGAAGCTCAGAAGAATATGTTTATGCTGGTGGGAAAGGTATAAATGTTTCAATTGTTTTAAGTAATTTAGAAGTTGAAAGTAAGGCTCTTGGATTTATAGCTGGATTTACTGGTGATGAAATTGAAAGAAGAGTTAGAGAGTTTGGCTGTGATACTGATTTTATTAAATTAAAAGAAGGTATGTCTAGAATAAATGTAAAGATTAAGGCAGACGTGGAAAGTGAAATAAATGGAGGAGGTCCAGATATTTCTGAAGAAGCTTTAAATAGTCTTTATGAAAAGCTAGAGAATTTAGTGGAAGATGATATTTTAGTTTTAGCAGGAAGTATTCCTAAATCAATGCCTATAGATATCTATGAAAAGATAATGGAAAAGCTTCAAAACAAGGGAGTTAAATTCATTGTTGATACAACAGGAGAATCTTTATTAAAAGTATTAAAATACAATCCATTTTTAATAAAACCAAATCATCATGAGCTTGGTGAATTATTTGGAGTAAAGCTTAATAACAAAGAAGAAGTTATTGAATATGCAAAGAAGCTAAAGGATATGGGAGCTGAAAATGTAATTATATCTATGGCAGGAGATGGAGCAGTATTAATAAACTCAAGTGGAGAAGTTACAACAAGTAATGTACCAAAGGGAGTAGTTAAAAACTCTGTTGGAGCAGGAGATTCAATGGTAGCTGGATTTATAGCAGGATATTTAAAATATTCTAAAGTTGAAGAAGGATTTAAATTAGGTGTAGCTACAGGTAGTGCATCAGCATTCTCAGAAGGATTAGCTGAAAAAGAGTATGTTTATGAATTACTAGAACAAATCAAATAAGTACTTATGGAGGGATAAAAAGTGAAAATAACAGATTTATTAAAAAAGAATGGTATAGCACTTAATCCAAATGTAAAAACAAAAGAAGAAGCAATAAATAAGTTAGTAGATTTAATGGATGCTACAGGAAGATTAAGTGATAAAGAAGGATATAAGAAAGCAGTATTAGATAGAGAAAGTTTAAGTACTACAGGAATTGGAGATAATATAGCAATTCCTCATGCAAAGACAAGTGCAGTAAAAGAAGCAGGTCTTAGCTCAATGATACTTACTGATGGAATAGATTATGATTCTCTTGATGGAGAGCCAGCAAAATTATTCTTTATGATTGCAGCTCCAGAAGGTGAAAATAACTTACACTTAGATGTATTAGCAAGATTATCAATGATGTTAATGGATCCAAGTTTTAAGGAGCAATTAGTTAATGCTAAAAGTGTTGATGAATTTTTAAAGCTTATTGATGACAAGGAAAATGAAAAATTAGAAGCTGAAACAGCTAAAGAAGAAGCACAAAATTCTGAATCAAAAGGATATAGAGTATTAGCTGTTACTGCATGTCCAACTGGAATAGCTCATACATTTATGGCAGCTGAAGCATTAGAAAATAAGGCTAAGGATATGGGGATTTCAATAAAGGTTGAAACAAATGGTTCTGGTGGAGCTAAGAATATTTTAACTGATGAAGAAATAGCTAATGCTGAATGTATAATAGTTGCTGCTGATAAAAAAGTAGAAATGGCTAGATTTGAAGGCAAAAAAGTTATTCAAACTAAAGTTGCAAATGGAATTCATAAAACTGAAGAATTATTAAATAGAGCTACAAGTGGAGATGCTCCAATATATCATCACGAAGGTGGAAATGATAGTGAAAGTACAGTAAGTGATGAAAAAGAAAGTATAGGAAGACAAATTTATAAGCACTTAATGAATGGTGTATCTCATATGTTACCATTTGTTATAGGTGGGGGTATATTAATTGCATTAGCCTTCCTTTTAGATAATTATAGTATTGACCCAGCTAACTTTGGTAAAAATACACCAATAGCTGCTTTAATTAAGACAATTGGAGAAACTGCATTTGGATTTATGTTACCTGTATTAGCAGGATATATAGCAATGAGTATAGCTGATAGACCAGGTCTTGCAGTTGGTTTTGTTGGAGGTATGTTAGCTAATTTAGGAACAACTTATGCAAGTGCTTTTGATTCTACAATACCAGTTGTAAGTGGAGGATTCTTAGGAGCATTATTTGCAGGATTTTTAAGTGGATATTTAGTATTAGGATTAAAGAAGATATTTGATAAGTTACCACAAGCTTTTGATGGATTAAAACCAACGTTATTATATCCTTTCTTTGGAATTGGATTAATTGGATTAATAATGATATTTGTAAATCCATTCTTTGGAGGAGTAAATACTGTAATTACTAATTTCCTTAATTCAATGGGAGGAACTAGTAGAGTTTTACTTGGAATAATTGTTGCCGGAATGATGGCAATAGATATGGGTGGTCCTTTTAATAAAGCAGCCTATGTATTTGGAACAGCATCTCTTGCATCAGGAAACTTTGAAGTAATGGCAGCTGTTATGGCTGGTGGTATGGTTCCACCTCTTTCAATAGCTTTAGCATCAACTTTCTTTAAAAATAAATTTACTAATAGAGAAAGACAATCTGCATTAACAAATTATATTATGGGATTATCATTTATAACAGAAGGTGCAATTCCTTTTGCAGCAGCAGATCCATTAAGAGTTATACCTTCATGTGTAGTTGGTTCTGCAACAGCTGGAGCACTTACAATGTTATTTGGTTGTAATTTAAGAGCGCCACATGGCGGAATATTTGTATTACCTGTAATAGGAAATCCTTTTGGATTCTTAGCTGCAGTTGTAATAGGTTCTGTAGTAGGAATGGTAATGCTTGCAATACTTAAGAAGAAGGTATCAGAATAAATATATTAAAAATTTATATAAAAATAATGAGATTATCAAGGGGGAATCTCATTATTTTTTTTGGAAATTTATATGGATAAATATTCAGAAGAGGACTTTTGTCCTAACATTTTATGACCATTATTTAATAAGATAGGACTTTTAAATTAACATAAAAAATAAGAAAATATAGGTATAAGATTTCTTATAATTAGAACTAATTTTAAGATTAATATAAAATCAAAGGGGGCTTAGTATGAAGTGTATTGGAATAGAGAATATTATTTCAACAACAATAGTATATGAAGATTTTTTTTATTACAATGAATTTCTTAAAGTCTCTAATGATAGTGTTAATAAATTAAAAGAAATAGAGAATAAATATACAGATAATGATAATAAACAAAATAATAATTTATATTTAAGAAAGTTTATATATAGATTTAAGGATTATATTTTAATTGAAAGTATTGTATATCCTTTAGAAAGTAAAAACATTAAAAGTATTGAGGTAATAGATTTATCAAATAATGTTGAGGAAAAGGTAATGGAAATTAACGTGAATAATTATGACCAAAAAGTAAATATATTACTAAATAGAAGATATAGAGCCATAGAGTTAAGAGTTAAGAGTAAAAATAATATATTTCCTATGAGTGAAGAAATTAAAATAATAGAAAGTATTTAAAGCTTGCAATATAATGTTAATATTGTAGGCTTTTTTGTATAGAATATGGATTTGTTGACTTTTAGCTTTAAATTAATATATTATAACAAAAAAGAAGTAATTAATTGGGGGATTAAATGAAAGATAAAAATGAAGTTTTTAATGTAATAAATAATATAGAAAAAGTGAATGAAATAATGATGATAGAAGCTAAGAAGAGGGTCGATTCTTTAGCAAAACCTTTAGGGAGTCTTGGAAGATTAGAAGATATAGCTATTAACTTAGCTGGAATAACAGGGAAAATAAAAAATAATATAAATAAAAAATGTATTATTATTTTATCATCTGATAATGGAGTGGTAGAAGAAGGGGTTTCATCAGCTCCTCAATATGTAACTCTAGCACAGACAATTAATTTTTCTAAAGGACTTACTGGAGTTGCAGTATTAGCAAAGGAAAATAATGCTGATTTATTTGTTGTTGATATAGGTGTAAATTGTGATGGAGAAATTCCAGGAGCTATAAATAAAAAGATAAGAAAAGGAACTTATAATATTTCAAAAGGTCCTGCTATGAGCTATGAAGAAGCTTTAAAGGCAATAAATATTGGAATTGATATGGTTAGGGAAGTTAAAGAAAAGGGCTATGATATAGTTGGTGTTGGAGAAATGGGAATAGGAAACACAACTACAAGTAGTGCTGTTTTAGCTTCTTTAATAAATTGTAATATTGAAGATGTTGTAGGAAAAGGTGGAGGTCTTACTAAGGAAGCCTTTGAAAAGAAAAAAGAAGTTATAAAAAGATCTATAGAAATAAATTCACCAAACATAAATGACCCTATTGATGTAGTAGCTAAAGTTGGTGGCTTTGATTTAGCAGGAATGGTTGGTGTTTTTCTAGGGTGTGCTTATTATAAAATACCAGTAGTTATAGATGGCTTTATATCAGCAGTAGCAGCTTTAGTAGCAACAAAGTTATGTGAAGATGTTAAGGGATATTTAATTCCTTCTCATTTTTCTAAGGAGTTAGGTTATATCATTGCTATGAAGGAAATTGGTTTAGAGCCTATGCTTAATTTAGATATGAGATTAGGTGAGGGAAGTGGATGTCCAATTGCTTTTTCTGTAGTTAGTTACGCTTGTGCTATGATGAATAATATGGCTACCTTTAGTGAAGCAGAAATAGATCCAAGTTATTTAGAAGAAGTTAGAGGTAAGGAAAATTATATAGTTGATATAAAGTAAAAGAGGTTATAAATTATGATAATTTTATTAGTTGGTGGATCAAAAAGTGGAAAATCCATGGCTGGGCAAAGATATGCAAAAAGTTTATATAATGATGAGGGAAATTTATATTATATTGCAACTATGAAGCCTTATGATAATGAGGATTTAAAAAGAATAGAAAATCATATAGAAGATAGAAGAGGCTGGGGCTTTAAAACTATTGAAAAAGAAGTAAATATAAGTGAAATAGAAGATAGTATTAATAAAAAGGATACTATATTAATAGATAGTATAACCTCTTTAATTACTAATGAAATGTTTAAAGATAATAGTTTTATACCTAATGTTAGTGAAAAGATATATTCTGAAATAGAAGAATTAACAAAAAACATAAATAATGTAGTTATAGTTACAGATTATTTATTTAGTGATGGGATTATTTATGATGATTATACAGAAACCTTTAGAAGAGAATTTGGAAGGCTTAATATAGCTTTAGCTAAAATAGCAGATGTAGTTATTGAGTATTCCTTTAATAATGAAATAATTCATAAAGGTGAAAATTATGTGAGGGATTTAAATGAAAAATTTATTTAGTGGCTTTTTAATGGCAATAAGTATGTTTACTATAATACCAATGCCTTATAAAGCTTGGAGAGATGAAGCTGTTAAGCATATGATGAAATTATATCCAATAGTTGGGTTATTTGTTGGGTTAATTAATTATCTTGTATATAGCATAGTCAATTATTTTAATTTATCTACAATTTTAATTGCTACTTTTACAATGATAACTCCATTTATTATAACTGGAATGTTACATTTAGATGGATATATGGATGTTTGTGATGCTTTATTATCTAGAAGAGAACAAAAAGAGAAAATAAGAATACTTAAAGATCCAAATACAGGTGCCTTTGCAGTTATATCCTTAGGTATTTTATTTCTTATAGATTTTGCAGCCACATATACATTAGTTGAGAGTAAAGCTAACATACTTGGGATTATTTTAGTTCCTGTCATATCAAGAAGTCTTATGGCACTTATGCTACTTAAAAAAGAAACTATGAAGGAAAGCTCTTTAGGCTCTTATTTTAAAAAGGGTACTGGAAAATTAGATATTTATATGCTTTATATATTTTTAATAGTAGCTTCAATTTCAATGGTTATTTTGATTAACATAAAAGCTAGTTTAGTTCCTATATTTATGATAATTTCTGCAATACTGTCTGTAAATAAAAGTACAAAGGAACTTGGAGGAATGTCAGGGGATAGTGCAGGCTATGGACTTGTAATAGCAGAAGTTGTTGGTATATTATGTTTATCTATTATATAGTTTGGAGTGAAATATATGATATTAGTATTTGGAGGAGCTTATAATGGAAAGTTAGACTTTGTAAAAGAAAAGTTTAATATTTCTAGTGATGATGTGTTTAATGTTAATGATGATTTAAAAGATTTAGAGATAGATTATTCAAAGAGAGTAATTAATAACTTTCATAAGTTTACATATAAACTTTCTTTAGAAAACAAGGATTCAGTACAGTTTATTATTGATAATAAAGCTTTATTTGTGGATAAAATAATTATTAGTGATGATATATCAGAAGGTATTGTTCCTTTAAAAAAAGAGGATAGAATATGGAGAGAAAGTAATGGTAAATGTCTTCAATATATAAGTAAAAATTCTAGTGAAGTTTATAGAGTTTTTTGCGGGATACCAATGGTGATTAAAAGTGAGTAGCATTATTATATATTTAATTAGACATGGAAAAACCATAGCAAATGAAAGAAAGTTATACTGTGGTAAAACGGATTTACCTTTAAGTGATATAGGAATTAGGGAAATTGAAAAATTAAAAAGTGAAATTAATTATCCAAGCTGCGAAAGATATTTTACTAGTGGAGCCAAAAGAGCTAATGAAACTTTTAATATTTTATATGAAAATGAAAAGTATATAGAGTTAAAAGGTTTTTTTGAATATGATTTTGGTGATTTTGAAATGAAGTCTTATGAGGAATTAAAGGAAAATAAAAATTATATAAAATGGATAATGGACGAAGAAGGTAATGTATCTTGTCCAAATGGTGAAAGTAAAAATACATATAAAAAGAGAATAAAAG
This sequence comes from Clostridium gallinarum, assembly GCF_014836325.1. Classification (GTDB taxonomy): domain Bacteria; phylum Bacillota; class Clostridia; order Clostridiales; family Clostridiaceae; genus Clostridium; species Clostridium gallinarum. The sequence goes on along the minus strand of NZ_JACSQZ010000001.1, from coordinate 8,880 downwards.
AAGAATTTAAAGCTTTTATTAATACAGTGAGAAAAGAAAATTTAAAAGAAGTCTTAGTTGTTTCTCATGGAGGAACTATAGGAACAATATTAGAAGAATTTTATGATAATAGTAAGAATTTTTATAGCTGGCAACCAAGGTGTGGTGAAGGTTATAAAATTATAGTGGAAATTTTAGAAGATAATTTTAAGATAAATAAAGTTATTGAATTAAAAAAGAAAAGTTAGGAAGAAGCAAATGAAAGAATTAACTATAGGTTTTTTATTAGATTTAATAATTGGAGATCCTCAAAATCCTATTCATCCTATTAGGTTGATAGGGAATTTATGTAGTAAATTAGAATCTTTATTTAGAAGAATATTAAGGGAGTCATTAAAGTTAGCAGGATTATTAACTTGGATTTCTGTAATTTTAATAGTTTTTTTAGTAAGTGAATTTATAGTAAAGGTTAGTTTTAGAATTAATTTTATTATTGGAATAATAATTAGCGGTATAATGTTTTACTTTACTATATCAACAAAGGCTTTAAAGGTAGAGGGATTAAAGGTAATAAAATTTTTATTAAAGGAAGATATAGAGGGAGCGAGAAAACAGCTTTCATATATAGTTGGAAGAGATACAAAATCCTTAGATAAAGAAGGGATTTTAAGAGCAGTAGTAGAAACTATTGCAGAGAATATGTCAGATGGAGTAGTTGCACCAATACTTTATGCAGGACTTTTTGGAGTTCCATTTGCCTTTGTTTATAAGGCTGTAAATACAATGGATTCTATGTTTGGATATAAAAATGATAAATATAAAGATTTTGGTTTTTTTCCAGCAAAGTTAGATGATGTATTTAATTTTATTCCAGCAAGAGTTACAGGATATTTAATAGTGGTAGCGTCTTATATATTAAAGATGGATTATAAAAATTCTTATAAGATTTATGAGAGAGATAAAAATAATCATAGCAGCCCAAATAGTGCACATCCAGAAGCAGCAGTAGCAGGAGCTTTAGGCTTAAGATTAGGTGGGGCAAATTATTATTTTGGCAAATTAGTAGATAAACCAACTATTGGTGATGAACTTAAAAAAATAGAAATAAATGATGTTTATAATACTAATAAAATATTGTATTTAGTAGCCTTTTTAAGCTACTTAATTTCTATGATGTTAACTTTATTATAGGAGATTTTAATATGAGTAAATCTATTCATGGTGGAAATATAGAAGAATTATCAAGAAAATTTAATTTAGATAAAGAAAAATTAATAGATTTTTCAGCTAATATAAATCCATTAGGTATTAATGAAAAAGTAAAAAAAACTATAATAGCTGCTTTAGATAATGTAGAAAAATATCCTGATATTACTTATCATAATTTAAAATCTACTATCAGTAATTTTGAAAAGATTAATTATGAAAATTTAGTTTTAGGAAATGGTGCTGCAGAAGTAATATTTAATTTAGTAAGAGCAGTTAATCCCAAAAAGGTATTAATTCCAGCACCAACGTTTAGTGAATATGAAGAAGCTAGCTTAAGTGTAAAGAGTAGTATTGAATATTATTATTTAAAAGAAGAAAATAATTGGTCTATAGATAATGATATTTTAAGCCTTATTAATGAAGAAATAGATATAGTTTTTATTTGTAATCCAAATAATCCAACAGGAGTTATTACAAAAAAAGATATACTTTTAAGTATTATAGAAAAAGCAAATAAAACTAAAACTATTGTTGCAATAGATGAATCCTTTTTAGATTTTATAAGAGATTCATATAAGTATTCTTTGGTTAATTTATTAAAGGAATATGATAACATTTTTATTATTAAATCTTTGACTAAGTTATTTGCAATACCAGGAATTAGAATAGGTTATGGAATTACTAGTAATATAGATATTATAAATAAAATTCAAGGTATATCTGTACCATGGAATATAAATACATTGGCAGAGGTAGCAACTATAACTTCATTAGATGATAAAGATTATATTTCAAAATCTGTAAAATATATTGAAGTGGAAAAAAAATATTTATTTGAAGAGCTAGGTAAATTAAAAGATATTAATGTTTTTAATCCATCAGTAAACTTTATAATGTTTAAGTTAAATAAGAATATAGATTTAAAGTACGAGTTAATGAAAGAAAATATTATTATAAGAAGCTGTAGTAATTATAATGGTTTAAATGAAAATTATTATAGAGTTGCAGTTAGAACAAGAAAAGAAAATGAAATACTTATAAAGGCTTTGAGAAAAGTATTAAAGTATAATATTTAGGTTTAGTGACAAGATTAAAGTAGCCTTGATATACTACTTTAGCACTTAAAATATGAATAATCAAAATTATAAAATAATATATTTTAATTGACATATTATATCAATTGAAATATAATTTGTATTGAAATTTAGGCTATATAACTATATCAGGTGCTTATTTTAAGCTTAATAGGGAATCAGGTGTAATCCTGAGCTACCCCAGTAACCGTGAAATGGACGAAATCTATTAATGCCACTGCTACATGCGGGAAGGTTAGAGAGTAGGATGAAGTTAAGCCGGGAGACCTGCCTTGTATGGGAAAACTGTTATCTTCTGAGGGTGGGATAATAGGAATACTAATATGGTTTTGAGTTGTATTTTATAACTTGAAATTATTTGAAAAGTATTTTGGGCATACTCTTAGTATGTCTTTTTGTTTTGCAAAAAATATTGATTTGCAAAATAGCCCTAATTAGAATTAGGAGGAATCATAATGAAAAAAAGAAGTAAAATTCTAGCTTTAGTATTTGCTATGTTATTTTCTTTAGCATTATTTGCAGGATGTACAAATACTACAAAAACAATGACAGATAGGGAAGGAAATGAATTTACTTTACCTAGCAAAGTAGAAAAAATTATATCAACTGCACCATCAAATACAGAGGTGTTAGTTGCTTTAGGACTTTCTGATAAATTAGTCGCAATAGATAAGTACTCTGCAGATGTAGAAGGTGTTAATACAGATATACCACAAATTGATTTTAGAAACCCAGATGCAGAAACTATAATATCTTTAGAACCAGATTTAATAATTGCATCGGGACACAATAAGGTTGGAGATGAGGATCCATTCCAATTAGTTAAAGAAGCTGGAATCCCAGTAGTATATATTCCAAGTAGCTATAGCATAGATGGAATATATGGAGATATTGAATTTATAGCCGAAATAACTAAAACTGAAAAGCAAGGTAAAGAAATAGTTGAAAATATGAAAAAAGAAGTTGAAGAAATTAAAGCTATTGGAGATAAAATAACTGATAAGAAAAAAGTATATTTCGAAATTGGTGCAGGTACATCTTTATATAGCTTTGGTAATGAAACTTTCTTAAATGAAATGATTGAAGTAATCGGAGCAGAAAACATATTTGCAAATGAAAATTCATGGATATCACCTACTCCTGAATCAGTAGTAGATGCAAATCCAGATGTAATATTAACAAATGTTCCAGATACAAATGGTGTTAAAGCTGTTGATTCAATAAAGACTCGTGAAGGTTGGGATAGTATAACAGCAGTTAAAGAAGATCAAGTTTATCAAATAGATAAGAATTCTTCATCAAGACCTTCACAAAATGTTATAAAGGCATTAAAGGAAATGGCTAAGGCTGTTTATCCAAATGAGTATAAATAGAGATAAAAAAAATAAAACATTGATGATACTATCAATAGGATTAGTATTTTTAATAATTTGTATTGGAACTTCCATAGGAAGTTCCAATATTAGCATTATGGACATTATTTCTATAATTTCACACAAATTATTTAATACAAGTCTATTTGAAGGAATAGAAGCAAAAGATGTTTCAATAATATGGAGTATAAGATTACCTAGAGTTTTATTAGCTTTTTGTGTTGGTGGGGCTTTAGCTGTAAGTGGTGCAGTAGTTCAATCTGTATTAAAAAACCCATTAGCTTCGCCATATACCTTAGGAGTATCATCAGGAGCATCACTAGGAGTAGGTCTTTTAATAGTTTCAGGAATTACTATCCCATTCCTTGGAAATTTTTCCTTATCCCTAGTTGGATTCTTATGTAGTTTATTTACTATGATTATAGTTTTATTATTTGCAAGTAAAGTTGATAGAGAATTATCTAATACAACAATAATTTTAACTGGAATGGTTTTTTCTTTATTTTTCAATGCAGCATTAACTACACTAACAGCTCTATTTGCAAAGAAAATGGAATCAATAATATTATGGCAAATGGGTTCATTTTCTATGAGAGGGTGGAGTTATTTAAGAGCGGGAGTTCCATTTTTCTTAATTGGATTAATTGGAGTTATGTCTTTCTCTAAAGAAATGGATGTATTAACTTTTGGAGAAGAACAAGCTAAAGCAATTGGAGTAGAAGCAGAAAGAGTTAAAAAATATCTTTTTTTATTTGTAGCTATATTAACAGGAGCTGCGGTTGCAATAAGTGGAACTATAGGTTTTGTGGATTTAATTGCGCCACATATTGTAAGAAAGGTTTTTGGTTCAAAGCACTCTTATGTTATTCCAATGTCAGTTGTTTTTGGAGGATGCCTTATGGTTATTACTGATTTAATTTCTAGAACCATTATAATACCATCAGAATTACCAGTAGGAGCTGTAACTGCAATGATAGGAGCTCCATTTTTTGCATATCTATACTTTAAAAAGGCAAAGTAGGTGAGTAAATGTTAGAAGTCAAAAATATATATTGTGGTTATAATGGAGTACATGTTGTAAAAGATGTTAGCTTTAAAGTAAATAGAGGAGAAAATATTTGTATAGTGGGTCCAAATGGATGTGGTAAAAGTACGTTATTAAAGTCTATTTCAAACTTAATTTCTTTTGAGGGCGATGTGATTTTAGATGGAAAAAATATAAAATATTTAAAAAGAAAAGAGCTAGCAACTAAAGTTTCATTAATGACACAAAATTCAAACATATTATTTCCATATAGTATATTTGAAACAGTTGCTTTAGGAAGATATGCTCATTTAAATGGCTTATTTTCTAAATTAAGTAAAGATGATGAAGATATAATAAATAAAAGTTTAGAGTTGGTTGGGATTTTAAATATTAAAGATAAGCTTATAAGTGAACTATCAGGAGGGCAACTTCAGAGAGTTTTCCTAGCAAGAGCCTTTGCTCAAAATCCAGATGTAATTTTATTAGATGAACCTACTAATCACTTAGATTTAAGATATCAAATAGAAATATTAGATTATCTTAAACTGTGGGCAAAAGAGAATAATAAAATAATAGTTGCAGTTTTACACGATTTAAATTTAGTTCAAAATTTTGCAGATAAAGTATTGATGCTTAAAGATGGTTCAATAGTAAATAATGGAGATACTAAAGAAGTATTAAATGGAGAAGACTTAGAAAAAGTTTATGGAATAGATATTAAAGCTTTTATGGTGAAAACACTTAGAAAGTGGAATTAGGAGGAAGTATATGAGTAAAAAATTTGTAATGTCATATAGTTGTGGAAAAGATAGTACCCTAGCTTTATACAGAATGATAAAAGATGGTCATAAGCCAGTTGCACTACTTATTACGGTAGATAAAAAGGTTTCAAGAACATGGTTCCATGGAGTTCCTGAGGATTTACTACAAGAAGTTTCAAAGTCACTAAATATACCATTATTATTAGTTGAATGCGAAGGAGAAGAATATAAAGAAGCTTTTAATAAGGCTTTAAAGAAAGCTAAGGAAGAGTTAGGGGCAGAGGCTTGTGCATTTGGAGATATAGATTTAGAAGCTCATAGAGCATGGTGTACAGAAAGATGTAACGAAGCTAGTATAGAAGCTATTTTTCCATTATGGCTTGAAGGAAGAGAAAAATTAACTTTTGAATTTATAGATACTGGTTTTAAGACAGTAATTAAAAATGTAAGATTAGATGTATTATCTACAGAATTTTTAGGAAAGCAATTAACAAAAAAAGTTGTAGAGGATATAGTTAAAGCAGGTTCAGATGCATGTGGAGAAAATGGAGAATATCATACTTTTGTTTTTGATGGACCATTATTTAAATATCCAATTAAGTTTAAAGAAAATGGAATAATAACAAATGATACACATGGATTTTTAGATATTGTAGGTGTTATTAATGAGTAAAAGCATTATGATTTTAGGAACAGCCTCATCAGTTGGAAAAAGTACTATTGCAACAGCTTTTTGCAGATATTTTAAAAATAAAGGGATGAAGGTTGCTCCTTTTAAAGCTCTAAATATTTCTTTAAATTCCTTTGTAACTGAGGATGGGCTTGAGATGGGAAGAGCTCAGGTTGTTCAAGCAGAAGCCTGTGAAATAAAGCCTAGAGCTTGGATGAATCCAGTTCTTTTAAAGCCAAGTGGAAATATGAAAACTCAAGTTATAGTAAATGGAAAAGTAAAGTGTAATATTGATTCATATAAATATAAAGACTTAAATAAGGAATTAAAAGAAGTAGTTAAGGAAATTTATGATGATGTTTCAAAAGATCATGATTTAATTGTTTTAGAAGGATCAGGAAGTTGTGCGGAAATTAATTTAAAAGAAAGTGATATAGCCAATATGTATATGGCTAAAGCTTCAAACTCTCCTGTCATTTTAGTTGCTGACATTGATAGAGGTGGAGTATTTGCATCAGTAGTAGGAACTATAGCTCTTTTAGATAATGAAGAAAGAGATAAAGTAAAAGGTGTAATTATAAATAAATTTAGAGGAAGTATTGAATCCTTTAAGCCTGCAATGAATCAATTAGAAGAAATTATAAATATTCCTGTATTAGGAGTAATGCCTTATTATGATTTAGATATAGAAGATGAAGATAGTGTAACAGAAAGAATCAACAATAAGTATAAAACAGAAAGTTGTTTAGATATTGTAGTAATTAGATTACCATATATGTCAAATTTCACTGATTTTAATGCGTTAAGCAGATTAGAAAATGTAAATCTAAGATATGTTAATAATGCAAAAGATATAGGAAATCCTCATTTAATTATAATACCTGGAAGCAAAAATACTATAGAGGATTTAAAGTTTTTAAAGAAAAGTGATATATATAATGAAATAATTAAACTAGAAAAAAATGATACTACTATTTTGGGGATTTGTGGTGGTTATCAAATTTTAGGAGAATGTATTGAAGATAGCTTGGGTATTGAAGGAGAAATAACTTCAGAAAAAGGATTTGGATTTTTACCTATAAAAACAGTTTTTAATAAAGAAAAAGTTACTAATCAATCTAAGGGAAGAATTATATCTAAAAAAATAGAGAAACTTTATGGTATAGAAGTATCAGGTTATGAAATTCATAATGGAGAAACTTTTATAGAAAATGAGGATAATATACTTATAAAACTAGAAGATGGTAAAGTTTTAGGGGCGATAAATGATAAAGGAAATATCTTAGGAACCTATTTACATGGAATATTTGATGAAGGAGATTTCTTAAATTGCTTTATAAGTGATTTATTAAACAAAAATAAAATGAATAAAATTAATGATGAAATAATATCTTATAAAGAATATAAATTAAATGAATTAAATAAGTTATCAAATTTATTAGAGGAAAATATAGATATGGGAAAAGTAGAAGAAATTCTTAAATTATAAAAAAGTGTTAAAGTATCATATTCAGGTTCCGTCGCATACGCTTCAAGTCACCTTGCTATGATATTTTAACACTTACAAACTGGAGGTTGGAAATTATAATGAATTCACTTCTTAAATTATTAATTTTACTATTCTAATAAAATTATATATAACTGATATATAGATATAATTTCCTAAATAATAAAAAAGAATATTATAAAATTCTTAATATTAAACCAAATAATGAACAATATAACTTTTATATTGTAAAATATATATAAGGATATTTTATTTATAGGGGGATGTTTATATGGGGAGTATTTTTAAGAATTTTATTTTTAAGTATAATTTAAATGAATTAAAATGGATAGATTTAACTTGGTTAATAATCTTACCGGTAATTAATATAAATTATATAATAGCATCTTCTTTACCTGAAGAAGGTAGAAATATAGCATTAACTTTAGATAAAGAAATTCCATTTATATCGGCATTTATTTTTCCATATATATATTGGTATGTTTTTATTTTGTTAGGATTAGTTTTTATTTTATCAAAGAATAGAAAAATATATTTAAGAGCACTTTTATCTTTATATATGGGAATGTGTATTTGTTATTTATTCTATTATTTATATCCTGTTGAAATATCTAGACCTGTAGTGTCTAATACAACAATATCAAATAAATTGGTTAGAGTTATTTATGAAAATGATAGACCATTTAATTGTTTTCCTTCAATACATGTATTAAGCACATATATAATTATACGTTTTACTAATATTAAAGATAATAAAAAATGGTTTTATTATACTGTAATTACAGGAGTTTTAATAATTTTATCTACATTATTTATAAAACAACATTTTATTTTAGATGGGATTGCTGCGGTAATATTAGGTGAAGTAGTAATATTAATATCAAATAAAATTAAAGATAAATATATACAAAGAATTTTAGGTATACCATATAAGATTTTTGATAAAATAAAAAATAACAATCATATTCCAATAAATTGAAATTTATTTAAAATAATTTTGAAAAAACTATTTACAACTAATAATAATTATTATATAATAAATTCATCAAGTGAAATAAATATATAAATTATGTGGAATTTTGGAGGATTAATTATGAAGAAATTTGTTTGTACAGTATGTGGATATGTTCATGAAGGAGATATGGCACCAGAAGTTTGCCCAATATGTAAAGTTGGAGCTGATAAGTTCATGGAACAAACTGGAGATTTAAAATGGGCTGATGAGCACAGAGTAGGAGTTGCTAAAGATGTAGATCCAAG
>NZ_JACSQZ010000019.1 GCF_014836325.1 Clostridium gallinarum | reverse complement strand
CTTAAGTATACCCTTATTTAATAAAAGAATTTTTTAAAAAAGTATTGACTTTTTATAACTGGTCTATACATTAAAAAAGATATAGGATAGCTATTATTTTAACTTTCCTATATCTATATCTATATTTATAATATATTTTATTAAATATTCTAATTTTATATTGTTAAAGTTACTATTCCTGCAAGTGATAATGCAAATAATACTATTCCTGCAATGACTCTATAGATAGCAAATATTCTCATTGGTTTCTTCTTTAAGTAACTTACAAACATATCCATAACAACTATTGATATTATAAATGCCACTATAAAACCTACTATTAACGCTACTATAAAAGTAGAATTCATTTGTGAAAAATCATAATTAAATAAATCTATAGCAGAAGATCCTATCATAGCTGGTACAGCTAAGAAAAATGAAAATTCTGCAGCTACAGGCGTTGAAAGTCCTGCAATCCATCCACCCATTATAGTAGATGCACTTCTTGACATACCAGGCCACATAGCTAAGACTTGAAATAATCCAACCTTTAAGGCTTGTATTGGAGTTATATCAAATACATCTGTAGTTGCTATATTACCTCTTTTAGAAACTTTATTTCTAAATCTATTTTCTATCACTATTAATAATATACCACCTACTATAAAACCAACCACTACAGCTGAAGGTTTAAATAAATCTTTTATATTATCATATAAAGTTAATCCAACTATTAAAGCTGGAATTGAACCTATTAATACGTTCATTCCAAATTTAAAACCTTTTTCACCTTTTTTGCCTAATGTAAATATAAAAGTAAAAAACTCTACAACTGCTCCCCATAACTTATTCCAATATAAAACAACAACTGCAAGTATAGCTCCTAGTTGTATTACAACTTCAAACATTTTAGCAAATTCCTCTGCTCCGGGTGCTCCCGTTCTAAATCCAATTAAACTTCCTACTAAGATCATATGTCCAGTTGAAGATACTGGTACAAACTCTGTTAATCCTTCTACTATAGCTATTATTATAGCTTTAAATATGTAGATAAAATCTAAACCCATTATTTTTCCTCCCTTATAACTTCTTGTCCTACAACAAAATTATTATACCTTGATATATAAAAGCTGTCCATTATATAAATACTTAAAATTTCATTATTTAAATTTAATTTCAATACTACTTATCACATCTGTTCCATTTAGTGATAACTTAATATTATTATTTCCTTCTGAAATAACAATATCTTTATATTTACTAACATTAATAAATTCTCCATTATTTTCACTTATATAATACTCATCCAATATCTTTCCATTCTTAAATCCTCCTATTATAAAGGATTTTTCCTTTTCATTAATTTCTTCGCTTTTTTCTTGTTTCTTCATTATAACTATATAAGCTTTTTCATCATCTTTAATTATATTTTCTATTGGATTTTTATTCATTAAATCTTTATTTTCAGTAAATATTGTTGGTGGTAAATATTTACCCTTAAACTTTAAAGTTATATCATTTTCATTCTTTATATAAGTTATATAACTATTACTTTTTTTCATAGTTGAAGTATTATCTATACTTATTGTATAGGTATATAAAACTTTCTTAAGCATTGGAATATAATCACTTCTTTTACTATTTCCTGTATAATTTAAATTTCTTACATCTATATCTAATAATTCCATTGAACTACAAGGAAATCCACCATTATCAAAATAACCTCTATCAATAAAATCTATCATTATCCATTTATTATATTCTTTACTCCAAAATTCTACTACATAATAAGATTTTTCCTTATTAAATGAAACATTAGATCTTTTAAATTCTCCAAGTCTAGATGTATATCCTAAACTTGCAAGAAAATCTCTATAAATTATTCCAAGATCTCTAGCCGATGCTTTCTTACTTCCATTTTTATCATTTAAAATATCAAAACCATTTATTTTATCAGAACTTTCTATATCATCAAAACTTATTATTTCATTTAATACTTCTGAAACTTTAATTGCCTTTTTAACTAAATCTCTTTCCTCTTTAACCTTTGACTCTAAATTATAAGTTTGTTTTAATATCTTTATCTTATCATCGTCTTTATCACTATAAAAAAACTCAATATTATTATCATTGTAGATGTTATCCCATTTTTCTATATATAATTCATCTTTAAATTTATTTCTAAAAAATAATGTAAAAATAATAAAAACAAGAATTATAATTAATATGATTTTTTTATATTTTCTCATAAAACCCCTCCATACTTATGCAATTTTATTTTATTTATAAAAAAAGTGCTAAAAAGCACTTTTAATAAATTAATTTAATTCCTTTTTTATCAAATTCTTTCTCATTATCATTTAAGAACTCTTCATAAATTACTTTTGCATTATTGTAATTCTCAATTAATTTTCCCTTTATTTCTTCATCTAATGCTGCTGACATTTCTGTATACGCTGCCTTAATATTATCGTATCCTCTTGATATATCATTTTCTACAACCATATAATACCAAGCTGCATTATTTAATGCAATTGAATCTTTTTCATCCATTGAGTATGCTTTACGAGTAAGCTCAATACCTTCCTCATATATACCTTTATCTAGATATAATGCACCAAGTGTTCTATAATAAACTTTATCATCCTCATTTATATCAATTGCATTTTCTAAAATCTCTATAGCTTCATCAATTTTATTATCTTTTATATATATATCTACTATTTTACTATAAAGTATTTCATTATTATTAAAACTTAATCCAAGATTATAATAATCTATAGCCTTATCATTATTAGATGCGTATGTGCTATAATAATCAGCTAAATTTACTATTATTTTATAATTAAAAGGTTCTCTTTTTAATGCTTCCCTATAATATACTTCCACAGGATTAAAATTATTTTTATTTTTTAAAATTTCAGGAATTAATATACCATAACTTTCTGAATAGTTATCATTTGCATTAATACTCTTTTTAGCATATACCAAAGCTTCATCATAATTTCCATTATTTATTGCTCTTAATGATGATAAATAATATGTCGTATAGGATTCTTTATTAATACTCTTTTGTTTATCTATTGCATCATCTAAATTTTTAACAGCTTCTTCTTTATTATTTAAATTTTTATTTGCTATATATTTTACATAATCAGTACCAATATTATTTATTCCTTCAAGCTCTAACTTATCGATTAAATCGAGTGATTTATTTGCTTCAGTCTTTTCCATCGAATAAGCAAGAGCTAAAAAAACTTTATATGAATCTTCATTTAAATCCTTTGATTTAGTTTCAAGCTCTTTAATTAAAGATGATTTATCAAATTCATATGCACTTTCTATTACATAATATATCTCTAATTCATTTTCATCTAAACCCCATGCTTTTTTAAGTAGTTCTATACCACTATCCCACTTCCCTAATACTATGTTCATATTAGCTAATACTGAAAGATCATAAGCAGATTTTTCATCTACTGAATACTCTTCTAAAATTGCCTCTGCTTTATTAGTATTACCTTCAGCAATGCATGACATAAACATAGTTTTTAATATGTCTTTATTTTCTCCATATTCACTAATATAATCAGCACCAAAAGATATAGCATCTTCATATTGTCCATTTAAATTAAATGTGAATAACATAGAATTTATTAATTCTATATCCTTTTCCACTACTTTATTATATCCTTCTTCTTTTACTATTTTATCCCTTTTTACAATAACCTCTTTTAGTAAAGTATTAGATTTATCAATCTCTCCCATTAAAGAATATATATCAGCAATTTTTACGGTCCATTCTGGCCAACTATCCTCAATTTGCATCTTTTTATATTCTTCTATAGCCTCATCATATTTATTTTGATAATATAGCTGTTCCGCTGAATTTTTAGTTATGTTAACTTCTTCTATAGTTGTAAATGAATTAATACTTAAAATCATAGCAAGTACAAAAAGACATGATGCTGTTATAACAACTATTGGTTCAACATATTTATTTTTTGAATTTACTTTTTTGTATTTATCTCCTATTTTTTTTAATATACTCTTTAAACTTTTATAAACCGGCTTAAATATATTATTAAATCTTTTAAAAAACGATTTCAAACCTATATTAAACTTAGAAAAAAGTCTTTTTACTTCTTTCATAACTCCCTCCAAAATAACATATTTAATATGTTTTCATATATATATTTGATTTTAACAAAAATCCGCTATATTTACAATTAATATTTTGTTACATTTTAATACTACTAATACTATTTTGACAGTATTAGTAGTATTATTAATTTTCTTAATTTATATTTATTAATTTTTCTTCTAATTTTGATACAGCCTTATACATTATAAAAGCTATTACCGAAAGTATAACAATACTCATCATTACCATATCTAACTGTGATATTTGTCCACCATAAACAATTAAAAATCCTAAGCCTTTTCTTGCAACTAAGAACTCTCCCATAATAACTCCAACCCAAGACAAACCTACATTTATTTTAAGTGCCGATATTATAACTTGGATATTAGCAGGAAAAACTAAATACTTAAGTGTTTGAAATTTGGATGCTTGTAATGTTTCCATAAGTTTTAATTTACCTTTATCCACTTCATTAAATCCAGTTAAAACAGTAATTATAGTTGTAACTATTGATATAAGAAGTGCTATAACTATTATTGCCGTCATTCCATTACCAACCCAAAATATTACTATTGGAGCTAATGCAACCTTAGGTAATGCATTTAATACTACTAAGTATGGATCTAACACCTTTGATACGAAAGGAGACGCCCATAAAATTATTGCAATTATAGCTCCGAGTACTGTTCCTAATGTAAATCCTAAAATAGTTTCATAACAAGTTATTAGTATGTGACTAAATAAAGTTCCTTCTTTAATAAATGATATTAAAGAATTTAATATTCTACTAGGACTAGATGTTAAAAAGGGATCTAATATATTTAACCTAGCTAATACTTCCCATAATGCTATAAAAATTACTAGAATAGCAATTCTAAACATAGTAATGCTTATTAATTCCTTTTTAACTTTTTTTATATATTCTAAATGTTCATTACTCATTAACTATGTCCAGCTCCTTCCATAATATATTAAAATATTCATTAAACTCAGCTTCTTTTCTTCTTTGAAATGGAGTTGCTTCCTTATTTTTAAAATCTATTTTTATATCAAGCTTTATTCCTGCTGGTCTTTTAGTAAGAACTATTATTCTATCAGAAATAGATATAGCTTCTCCTAAATCATGGGTTACCATTATAGCAGTTTTATTTTCTCTTTTTATTATTTCTTTTACATCATCACAAACCTTTAATCTAGTTTGATAATCTAACGCAGAAAAAGGTTCATCTAGAAGTAACACATCTGGATTTAATGCTAATGTTCTTATTAAAGCTACCCTTTGTCTCATACCTCCTGATAACTCTGCTGGCTTATGATTTTTAAATCTACCTAATTGATAATTTTCTAAAAGAACTTCTGCTCTTTTAATATTTTCTTCTGTATCTAATTTTTTAATTTTAAGGCCAAGCATTACATTACTTATTACTGAAAGCCATTCAAATAAATAGTCTTTTTGAAACATATATCCCATTTTATCTAATCTATTTTTAATATTCTCATCATTATAAATAACTTGTCCTTCTGATGGCTTTAATAAACCACTAATTATATTTAATAAGGTTGATTTTCCACAACCTGATGGTCCAATTATACTTACGAATTCTCCTTTTTCAATAGAAAAATTTAAATTGTTTATAGCCTTTGTTTCTGTTTTTAAAGAATGATAGGTTAAGCTAATATTTGAAATATTTATTAAACTCATTTGTAAAACTCCTTTCTATATGTACAGATAGCTGCCCATAAGGGCAGCCACTAAATGCTATTTTTTCATTGATTCTTCTGCAAAACTATTATTAACTATTTTGTTAAAATCAGGCCTATCAGATAGTAAACTACTATCATAGCTTTCTATAACATCCATTAATCTTGTTAAATCCTCTTCTTCTATTGTAGGTTTAGTTGCAATAGCATCTATTTCTTTATAGTTTTTAACTACAGAAACAATAATATCTTTATCTGTTCCTGGAAAGAAAGAAATTATTGAATCAGCTATTTCTTCATTACTATGAGTTTCAACCCATTGTTGTCCTTTATAAATTGCATTAGTAAAACTTTGAATTATCTCTGGATTTTTATCCATATAAGACTTAGTGGCGAAAAAACAAGTGTATGGTAAATCTCCAACCTCTCTACCTATAGATGTAATTATTTTTCCAGTGCCTTCTTTTTCAAGCATGGAAGCTGTTGGTTCAAATAGTGTAACATACTCTCCTGTTCCAGCTTTAAAAGCACCTGATGTAGCTGTAAAATCAATATTAGTTACCATATTTACATCAGTTTTAGGATCTAAACCATTTAATTTAAGTGCATATTCAAAAGCCATTTCTGGAACTCCACCAGGCCTTCCACCTATTATTTCAGCTCCCTTTAAATCAGACCATTTAAAATCTTCTTTAGCTTCCCTTCCAACTAAAAAAGCTCCATCTGTTTGAGTTAATTGTGCAAAAAGAACCGGATAATCCTCTCTACCTTGATTATTAATGTATACAGTTTGCTCAGGTCCACAGAATCCAATGTCAGCATTTTTACTTAGAACTTGCTGCATTGTTTTATCTGCACCTTGACCTGTTGATAAGTCTATTTCTAATCCTTCTTCTTCAAAAAATCCTTCATTTATTGCTACGTACATAGGAGCATAAAATACTGATCTTACTACTTCATTCAACCTAATTTTTGTTAATTCTTTTGTTGTATCGACAGTTTTCTTAGTACAAGAAACTAAACTTAAAGTTGTTATTCCTACTAAAGCCATTATTGAAGCAATTTTAATTAATTTGCTTTTCATTTAACCCTCCATAAAGATTGTTTATTTCTATATGATTTATAATATGAAATGATAGCAAATTTTGTTAAAAAATAAGATATTTTAATTTATGAGTTGCTATTTTTACAAGAATATATTTTCTTACCTATACTAATACTAATTTAGGAGGTGATTTTATATGACAGAAAAAGAATTATTATACATAACTGATGGTTTAGGTCACGAAAAATTTATGGAAACTATTTGTAAAGAAACTGCTACTAAACTACAAGATTCTGAGTTAAAAACTTTAATTACACAATATGAAGCTAAACATAAAGAATTATTTGGTAAACTATATTCTCTACTATAAAAGGAGTGTTACAAAATGGATGATAAATGCTCATTAGAAAATATTCTTCAATTAACTAAAGGTGCTTCTGATTTATATTTACATGGTACTAGTGAATCTTCTACAGAGAATATACACCAAGTTTTTCATGATTTATTATGCGAAACTTTAAAAACTCAACATGAAATATATAAAAAGATGGAGTCTAAAGGATGGTATCCAGCTGAACAAGCTGAAAATCAAAAAATTCAACAAACTAAACAAAAATACTCAATGCAATAACTAAATAAAAAAGGAAATTATAAAAATATTTTTATAATTTCCTTGTTATAGTTATCAACTTAATTAGTAATTTCTATTTTCTTTTAAAATCTATAAATCGTGTTCCTTGGAAAGATAATATACCTTTATCACCTTCTGCTAATAATCCATATTCTCTTCCTGACATCTTAAGCTCTAACCTTTCACCATTAATAAATTCAAATGTTGTATAATAAGTAGTCGATGTTGACATATGATTCTCATGATTATTATGTGATACTGATGCTCTTTTTGATACAATTGTTGCTTCTACTGGTGTAATAGGTTGTTTATTATTGTAATTCCATTCCTGAATACTCTTTATAATTGCAAATATAAAAAAAACTATAAATACTATAAAAAATATTGGAAAAATAAATGAAAATAAATCAAACATATACATAGTAAATTCCTTCCAAATTTATACTTTAACTATATTTTATATTAATAATTTCTTATGTACAATATAAATAAATATTTATATCAATCTATACTTCATATTTTATATAATTACTAATTCATAGTATTTTCTTTATGCCCACACTCACTACATTTATAGTATTCTTTCCCATATTGATTATTATCATAAGCATATTCATAAACTTTCATTTGTTCACCACAAACTGGACAAATTTTTTCTTTTACATTCTTCAATCTACTTCCTCCTTTATATCTTTAAAAACTTTATTATAAGCTATATTATAATTTTATACTTGTCTTATTTAAATCGCTACATTTTTTCTAAATTTAAACAAAATAAATTAATAAATATATATTCTTTATTTAATTTAAAAATCATGTTCGGATATAAATATAGACCTTTTATTTTTACATATTTTGGATTATAATGAAGTTACTACTATTTAAGGAGGTAATTTATATAAAAGTATTATTAAAAAATAGAATATTTATTACAATATTGACTACTATTTCATTAATATCTATTAGTATATTTTCATTTTTTGTTTATAAACAAATTGATTCTGGTAATTTAAAAGCTAAATCTAATATATCTGAAATAAAAAAATTAGATAAAGAACTTTCAAAGGATAATTCTGATGTTGTTAATGAAGATATTTCTTATTCTATTGATGATATTTATGACATACTTCATAGAATGAGTAATACAAAAATAATTGCAGCAGATAATCAAGTCTGGGGAAAAATAGAAATAACTAATGACTATGTATTATCTCTAAAAAGCTTTATTGAAAAATTTGATTATACAGATAAAGATTATTTGCTAGAAGTTCTTAATAGATGGGAAAATAATGATTTCTCTAAGGCTGTAGAAGAACATAATTATTTTTGGAAAAAGCTTGGTGGAACTGTAGGTAAAGCAATTTCTCTAAAGGAATAGAAGGGGTGTATAGACATCACCTTCTATTTTATTTATATAAACAATATCAATCTTATTACCATTTTCTTCTTAACTATGTTAGTATTTAAATATAAACATTACGGAGGTATTATATGGATATTCGAGAAAAGATGAGAAAAGGTTTAATTTATATTGATAATTATGAAGATTTGATAAAAGAGAGACTTAAAGGTAAAGAATTAATTTATGATTATAATAATACTAGACCTAGCGAGGAAGAAAAAAGAAAAGAAATATTACATAAGTTATTTGGACATGCTGGTGAAAATATATGGATAGAACCACCTTTACGTGTTGCTTATGGGAAAAATGTTCATATTGGTAATAATTTTTATGCTAATTTTAATCTTGTTTTAGTAGATGATATTGAAATCTTTATTGGAAATAACGTTATGATAGCACCTAATGTAACTATAACTGTTACAGGGCATCCTGTTCACCCTACTCTTAGAAAAAACGGTGAGCAATTTTCATTTCCAGTAAAAATTGAAGACGATGTTTGGATAGGTTCTAATGTAGTTATACTACCTGGTGTAACTATAGGAAGAAATTCTGTTATAGGAGCTGGTAGTGTTGTAACTAAAGATATTCCAGAAAATGTTGTTGCTGTAGGAAACCCTTGCAAAGTCCTAAGAGAAATAACAGATAGAGATAAGGAATATTATTATAAAGATTTCAGAGTATAATTTTAAAACTAAATAAAATTTTTTAATATATTGTAATAAAAACAGAAGATTTTCATACTAAAATCTTCTGTTTTTATTTAAAATCTTATAATTAATGACTTTAATATAGAAATACTGTGCTAATCAGGTAATTGATTTTTATATTGCTCGTTACTTATTCCTTCAATTTCTTCAACGTAACTACTATCATTATCACCATAATTGTTATCATCATTATAACTATAGTCATATTCAGGTGAATTTTTTACTTCATTAAATCTTCCTACAGCTTGATAACTATCTTCTTCATCAAACTCTACCTCATCTTTATCCCCATATCTAGATTTATGACCAAATGGGTTCCCAATTACACTTTCTTCTATTACTCTCTGATTAGAATTATAAGTTTTTACATCACTAATAACATCTTCACAGCTTATACAATTTATTGCATAAGGTAAAAAGTCTAGTCTTTCTTCATCAATCTCCTTACCACATACTTTACATTTTCCATAACTTCCATCTTCTACAGCTGTAAGCGCTTCATTTATTTTAGATAACATTGATGCTTCATTTGCCTCTAATGCTCTTCCCTTTTCCACTTCAAAATTTTCACTTCCCATGTCAGCTGGATGATTATCATAAAATGATAATTCGCTGGCGCTTTCAGAATTAAATTTAGTCATTCCATTATCATTTAATTGTTTAATAACTTCATTAACTTTATTTTTTTCTTCATTAAGCTTATTTTTATAGTATTCCATTTTTCCCTTTTCCATATAAATCATCCTTTCAAAATAATGCTTAATTATATTCTTCCTAAAAGATGAATTTTTAATAAATTAATTTATGGAAACTATTTTTTATAAACTAGGATCATTATATATAACCTTCTAAATATCTAATTCTATGACTAAAAAAGAAGATACCATAACTCTATATTTTGATGGAAGTACAAATACTATATTATGTACTTATATCAAAAAAGCTACAGTATCAAACTCTCTATTTATTGTAAATTACTTTAATTAAGTATTCTCTAAGTTCTTTATTAGATTTATCTATATCTTCTTTAGACCATTCAAAAAAGCCTTTTCCAGATTTAAAACCTAATTCACCACTATTCATTTGTTTACCTGTTTCTGGATTTAATTCTATATGAGATGTTATAATTTTCTTTACTTGCTTATTAACAATTAATCTACCTAAACCTTTATTAGGAAATGAACTATCATTCGCTATAATAGTTAAATACTTTACATTTTTTCCAATCATAGCATCAATTATAAATTCTGGTGTTCCAACTCCCATAAAGCCACCTATCATAACAACCATACCATCTTTAATATTTTCTATTACATTATCTATAGTTTTTACCTTATCCACTTTATCCTCCTAAACTCTCATTCATTTACTATTTATAAAAGCAAGTTATGTGCCAAGCATCGCCAAAATTCATATATATATAATATTTCCTCTGTATTTCACTAATAGCCTTGTTTTTTCATATTTTCTCCTTTATTATTTCCACTATATTTTATAAAATTTTAGTTTTAAAAAGCCTATTTTCCTACTACTTTATTAAAAACTAATGCACTTATGTATTAATTTTACAGTTTTTAAAATTAGTATTTGTTTATGGCATGTTAGGGTAATACAAAAAGTATCTCTTGATACATATTTGTATTGCAATTAAAAGGCTTCTATTTACTATAAATAAAAAAAGAGATAAACATTATATTCCTTGCTCCGTCGCATGCGCTCCAAGTCTCCGTCACCCAATGTTTATCTCTTTGCAAACTGAAGGAAGGAAATTATTAAAATTCTAATTCTTACACTACAAATTTTACTACTCTCATAAAATTATCTACATTTTTTCCATATATATAATTTCCTAAAAAATAAAAAAGAGCTAGAATCTAATCTAGCTCTTTTATAAATCTACTTTTTAAAATTAATTTCTTTTTCTTCATTTATATTTATAAATGCCTTACTTGGAATGGTTTTAGCTATAACTTTTCCTTCTCTTATAGAATATAAAACTTCAGCTCTTCTTCTAACAGCATCATAACCACTTTCAGCATTTAATAAAATTAAATTACCTGGTTTACCTATTTCTATTCCATATTTATCTTCAATATTTAAAGCTCTTGCACTATTGCTTGATATAAATTTTAAAGATTCATTTATATCATCATATCCCATCATTTGACACACATGTAATCCAAAATGAACTACTTCTAACATATTTCCTGTCCCCATTGGGTACCATGGATCAAATATATCATCATGTCCAAAACATACATTTATTCCTGCTTCATTAAGCTCTTTAACTCTTGTAATACCTCTTCTCTTAGGATATGTATCAAATCTTCCTTGAAGATGTGTATTTACTAAAGGATTAGATACAAAGTTTATTCCAGACATTTTTAATAATCTAAATAACTTATATGTGTATGCATTATTATAAGATCCCATTGCAGTAGTATGACTAGCTGTTACTTTATTTTTTAGTCCTGTTTCTAAAGCTCTTGCAGCCACTACTTCTAAAAATCTTGATTGTTCATCATCTATTTCATCACAGTGAACATCTACTAAAACATCATATTTTTTAGCTAATTCAAAAATCTTATTTATAGATTCTACTCCATACTCCCTTGTAAATTCAAAGTGAGGTATTGCCCCTATTACATCTGCTCCTAGCTTTATAGCTTCTTCTACTAATTCTAAACCATTAGGATATGAAAGTATTCCTTCTTGTGGAAATGCTACTATTTGTAATGTAACATAATTCTTTACTTCCTCTCTTACTTCTATCATTGCTTTTAATGCAATTAAGCTTTCATCCGTAACATCTACATGAGTTCTTATAAATTGAATTCCATTTGCTACTTGCCATTCTATAGCTTTTTTTGCTCTAGTTTTAACATCTTCCTTAGTTAAAAACTCTTTTCTCTCTGACCATCTTTCAATTCCTTCAAAAAGAGTTCCACTCTTATTCCATTTAGGCTCACCAGCTGTAAGAGTTGTATCTAAATGAATATGTGGTTCTATAAAAGGAGCTGAAGCTAAGGCTCCATTTCCTTCTATAATTTCTTCATTTTCTAATTCATTTAAATTTTTATCTATTTCTTTAAACTTTCCATCTACTATTCTTATATCAAATAATCCTTCTCTATCTAAAAGTCTCACATTTTTAATTAGCATATTATCATCACCTTATTTATTAGTTATTTTTGTTCCTATTACATAAACTAAAATTGTTGTAATTATTGCATTTAATGCTATAACTCCAACTGTTATAACATTGGCTACTATAAACCCTGCTAAAAATGCTATTATAGCAACCCAATTTACTTCTTTGAATTTTGTATTTTCAATGTTATCATATTTTCTTTTCTTTATAAAGAAGAAATCAGCGATAATTATTCCACCTACTGGAGGTAACATTGAGTTTAAAAAAGTTAAGAAAGCCGTAAAATTATTATTTAACCAAATTGCTCCTACAGTTCCTACTAACCCACTTACAATTACTAATTTCTTTTTAGGTAACTTAGTTATATTAGAAAGACCAAGTCCTGCTGTATATATTGCATTATCATTTGTTGTCCAAATATTAAGTCCTAATACTAATATTGCAGGTATTATTAAACCTTGTGAGAACATTACATCTGCTATATCTGAGTTTCCTGTAACCATTGCTCCTATTGCTCCAAATAAGAACATTAATGAATTTCCTATAAAGAATGCTATAACAGTTGTTGATACAGCAACTTTTTTATTTTTTGAAAATCTTGCAAAGTCTGGTGTAGCAGTTCCCCCACTTATAAATGAACCTACACATAAAGTTACTGCTGTTACTAAAGCCATTTTATTAGTTGGTTCAATATTCATTAATCCTTGAACTCCACCTACTGAATTAGCTGCCATTGCTGCTGATGTACTACCTAAGACTGCTATTGCTGGTACTGCTATTGCACTTAATATTGTTAGTGACTTCATTCCAAAGTAAGCCGTTGCTGTCATTAATAATCCTGTGATACCTACTAGTAAATATAAATTTATATTAAATCTATTTGCAACAGGTATTGCAAACATTGCTATTCCAACTCCAAACCAACCAATTTGTGTAACACTAGTTATAAATGATGCTAAATATGAACCTTTTTTCCCAAATGAATATCTAGCAAGTAAATGCATTGAAAGTCCTGTATCAGCTCCTATATATGCTAAGGCTCCAGTGTAACAAGCTAATATTAAATTACCTATAATTACTGCTATAAAGAAGTCTTTAAGAGGTAATCCCGTCCCTAAATTTCCTCCTGTAAGCATACTTGCTGAAAAAAATGTAAATCCAAGCATAACCACAAACATTGAAAAGAACCCTTTTTTATCCCTTCTATGTACATGTGATAGCTCATAATCATGATCATTAATACTTTCTTCTGCTCTTATCTTTTGTTCCATTTTCATATCCTCCTAAATATTATCTTTAGGAAAACCAGTACTTGTTTATAAAATAAAAATGACCCTTCTATTAAGAAAGGTCGTTAATACTCAAAATTAGGTATAGTAAATTTATATCTATAATTTACTACATCTAATTATTTTATCTGCCGTATATATTCCGACCTTATTAGTATCTCTGTACTAAATTTAAAGGACTAGTTTTCTCGGCATTATTATATATTCTTATGTCGAATTATGTCAACAAGTTTTATTTTCCAATTTATTTTACTTTAAAATACTTTGTTACTTATATTTTCAAAATATAAATACTTAAATTTATATAACTTTTTAAAAACACTACTCTAAAACATAAATTAAAATTAGTTAATTATCAACTCTTAAAATATGATCAAAATTAAAATCTTTTAATTCTTCAAAATCTCTACAAGTCATAATTAAATTGCATCCATTACTTGATTTTGTTAGATCCTTTAACATATCTAAACAATTATTTTCTACTAAAATATCAAAAGAGAAATCAATTATTAAAGTTAATCCTGTTCTACCACCTATAACTATACTGATTAAAATAGTCTTTAGCCCATCTATTGAATTATTTCTCATTTTAATTATTCCACCTAGACTAGGATTCTCTGGTTTATATTCAACTCCATTAAAAAACTCATCAAAGAAAAAAACCTCTTTCTCTTCTGAGAATCTATTATAATAAATATCCTGAACAAATGAAGATTTACAAGAATCTACTTCACCACATACTAACACATTATCTTTATTAAAATCTAAATTATTCAAAATAAATCACTCCTTTAATTAATTTATCATGCCAATAACTATACCTAAAAATTTAAAATACAAATTGCACTTTTATTTTATAAAAGCATTTAAATCTCCAAATAAATTTACTAAACAAAGGACGTTGAATAAATCAACATTAGACAACGTCCTCAATTAATAAACTATTTTTTTAATCCAAATAATCTTCTAAGCCAAACATATAATACGCTAAGTGATGCAGTAGTAGTAGCAATAACTGTAGCAACTACGCCCTTATTCACTTTATTTTCTTGACTATTATCTTCTTCAACCGAACCTTTGGAAGAATTTTCACTATTTGTTAAATCGCTAGAAGAATTAGTTTCTGACTCTCTATTAGCTTCTTCATCATTATGCGTTACATTAGATTCTTTATTAGAATCACTCTCCTCTAATCTTTCATTATAAGAGCCATTAAATCCAATAGAATTATTATTTGAATTTAAATTATTTGATGCAATATTATTACTATTTAATCCTACATTTGAGAAACTATTATTTGAAGAATTACCATATCCATTACCTGAGTTTCCATTTCCAGAGTTTCCTTCTGAACTAGAGCCACTTCCTGAAACATTACCACCTGAACCTGTATTTCCATTGTCTAGATTTGTTACTGGAGGTGTTGTAACTGGAGGAGCTACAGTTACAATATCTGAACCATTAGATAAATCGCTATCAGAATCATTAGATACATCTGCATCTCCAATGCTTGAATCATCAGCAGTTGAGTTATCTAGGTCTCCATCATTCGAAGTATTTTCTCCATCTTCTACTGGAGCTTGTTCAATTGATCCATCTGATATACTTCCATTATCTGAACCATCTCCCCCAACAACTGGCGGTACTACAGGATTATTTTGATCAGTAGAGTTATCTCCACCTAAGTTTCCATCATTAGTTGAATCATCTGTATCAGTTGAGCCATCTTCAACACTAGGAGGTAATACAGGGCTTTCATCTTCATCAGCAGTTTCTGATAAACTATTAACTTCAACCATGACATAGAATTCCTCCCCTGAATCTCTCATTCTAACTTTAAGGTGGAATACACCATTCTTAATAAATGTTACTTTGTTAGAACCATTGTTATTAAGTACTTCCATTTTCTCTTCATCTATGTCCACAGTAGCTATTACCTTGTTAGGTTCACTATCTACAGATTCATTTTCGAAAACTTCATCATAAGAAACCATTGAAGTAATTTCTTCGAATTTAAACCAATCAACATTAGCTGTCACTTCACCAGTATTTCCTGCTTCATCTACAAAAGTAAATGTATAATTACCATTAGTTTTAAATTCATGATAATCTAATTTCTCAGCAGTAGTAATCTCTATTTTTTCACTTACATTAGTAAGTCTAGCTATCACTATACCTTCATGTGCTTTAGAATAGTCTAAAGCTATATTTGCAGTAGGAGCATCTTTATCAATCCAATTTACTTCTACTTCTTTATTGAATTCATTACCATATTTATCTCTTATTACAAAAGTAAACTTCCCATTAGTATCAAACTCATGAGAATTTCCACCATCACTTATAACTTGATCACTAGTGTCTAATCCTTCTATAGTTGCTATAACATTTTGATTAGTCCACTTATCGTAGTTAAACTTAACCTCAAAATCACGTGTATCTTCTATACCATAATCAGGGTCTAAGTTCTCATCCTTATCTGAACTGTTCTCTCTAATCCAAGTAACTTCTGCAACCTTCTCAGTAACATTACCTGCTTTATCTTTTACTTTAAATGTATGTCTTCCATTCTTAGTAAATACATGAGTATCTCCACCATCACTTATTATCTCTTCATCATCTTTAACCCCAACTATAGTAACAACTACTTCATCATAAGTAGGTTCTTCAGTACTATAATTAATCTCAAAAACTGGAGCATCTTTATCAATCCAATCAACCTTTACAATCTTTTCAAATTGATTACCATACTTATCTTCTATGACAAATGTGAACTGTCCATTCTTAACAAAGGTATGAGTTTCTCCTCCTTGACTAACAACTTTATCAGTACTATCTAAACCTATTAGAGTTGCTGTAACATCTTGATTAGTTAAGTAATCATAATTGAACTCAACTTCAAAGTCTCTAGTGTCTTCTATTCCATAATCAGAATCTAAATTCTCATCTTTATCAGAGCTGTTTTCTCTTATCCAAGTAACCTTAGCAATCTTCTTAGTTATGTTTCCAGCTTCATCAGTAACTATAAATTCATGTTCACCATTCTTAGTAAATTTGTGAGTTCCTCCACCTTCACTAATAACTGTTTCTCCTTCTCCAAGACCAGTAACAGTAGCAATAACTGGGTCATAAGTTGGGTCTTCAACATCAAACACTATATCAAACTCTGGAGCTTCCTTATCTATCCAATCAACAGTAACTGGTATATAATTTCTTACTCCAGCTGAATCTTCTAGGATAAACACTACTGTCTTGTTCTTCTCAAACTTGTAGCTATAAAGTGTTTTAGTAGACTCAATAGCATCTCCTGAATAATTTGAATCACTAAAGTCAGTTAAATCATTAGAATCAGCACTATCATCTGAAAAAACTACTATTTCTTCCGAATCAGTTGATGAACTAGAATCACCTTTAATTATATAATTACCATGTTCATCAAAGCTAGGATTCTCATCTACTTCAACAACACTAACTCCTTCTTTAGAGAATGAATTTACTGTTAGTGTAACATCTTTATTTGTAATGCTAGGGTAATCAAATTCATAATCCATTCTAGGAAGATTCTCGTCAATATTATTAACCTCTGCCGTTATAGATTGTTCTACTCCATTTGCATCTGTAAACTTAAATATAAATTTACCATTTCTGTCAAATACATGTTCTGAATCACCAACAACATTACAACCTTCAGGTAAAACCAATTTAGCAGTAACAGTTAATTTATCATCACTTGTAACATAATCTATTTTAGCTTCAGCTTTGTACTCTTGGGTAGTATCTTCATACAAGTTTAATATTCTACAAGACATAATAGGGCTACCATAAGTTTCATTACCAACAAATTTAACATATCTTGCTGGCATTGATTTTGTTAGGTCTATAGTCTTGAATGTAGCACTATTATCCCAACCAGTTGCCTTTCCAGCTTCAGTCCAATTAACTCCATCTAAGCTAGTATAAACTGTACCATTTTTAACTTTACCGTTATTGTATGCAGAATAATATTCTAAAGCAGAAATGTATCTAACTTTATCTAACTTAACTATTAGGTATCTAGAATCAGATAAAGTATCTTCTTTACCTCCATCAGCATGCCATCCATTATTCCCATTACCATTTAAAACATTAGAAGCCTTATCACTAGAAAGTTCTGTGGAAAAACCAGCTAAAGATAAATGATCTATGGTAATATATTTTTTAGTATCTGTATCTTTGTCTGCTTTAAATGTAAATTGATCTGAAGGACCTTGAAGATACACACCGTAAGCCTTATATCTAAATTTAATTACTCTGTCTTCTGTGCTAGGAAATCTGATATCAGAAGTATAAGTATACCAATTAACTCCATCTTCACTATACTCTAGATTAGATATGTTACCAAATAACTTATTCTCTTCGTCATTCTTATAAAGAACACTAGTTGTTATTTTAGAACCATCTTTTATATCTATAGTATAATTTTCTTCAGTACCCATTAACCCTACTAGAATGTCATCAGTTGAGTTTATTTTCTTCACTTGTTCATCTGATAGTTCTATTACATGGTTAATAGTAAACTCCTTGCCATCTTCAAATTTCTCCCATGTATTACCACCATCTAGAGAAACTCTTATTTGTATTGTAGAATTATCATAGCTCTCATTAATAATAATCTTATTAGCATTTTCACCATCAAATGAGAAGCTTGCTAATGGAGTAGTTGCTTGACCTAATAACGACTTAGCTACTTTTTGACAAGCACTATTTTGTAAACTTTGTGCAGGTGTAGCAACACTAGCCTTCGTAAGTGTAGAAGTTTCGATTATGTCTACAGTGGCTTTAAGAGTACTATCACTCATTTGTGCTCTTATAAGATCCAATAAATCCACCATTGGAGCAGGGTAGTAAGTATACTTATCTGCAACCATTTGAGCAAACTCGAACCATTGCTTGTCAGTTGTAGATGAATCTAATTTATACATTTTAAACTTAGCATAAATACTATCTAGGTTCTTATCATAAGATTCTAGAGATAAATCTAGAGCTTTTTTATACTCTTCACTTCCAACATCATAACTATTAGCTATCAGATTATAATAAAATGATTTCATGTAATTAGAATAATCATTCATAGCGTCTTGGGCTAAAAGTATATAAGATGTATTATTAGCATAACCACTTTTATTTAAAGTGTTATATTCCATTTGACCCCATCCTAATGGTAATCTATGCTCAGTTTGTATAGTATTTCCCCATCTAGTAAATGAAGACTGCCAACCACCAATATCATCAGATATAGACCAAATACCTTTTCCTTGAGAATTCACAGAATATAATAAATAGGCTTCGTGTCCTGGCTGATAAGTACCTATTGCAGGTATACCTTGAAGTTCATTAACAACCATACCCAATCCTGAAAGTCCCCAACAGATAGCACCTGCCTCCATAAACATCCAAGCACGATATAAATTCGTATTACCATAGCTAATACCATAATCTAGGAATCCATATTTCTTATTCCAAGTATCTTTATTTTCTTCAGAATAGAATCTACTTTGTCCATAACCAGTATTAACATATCCAGCATATCCATATCCATTATATCTTTTCCAGTCACTAAGTGAAGTATCAGGAGGATACTTCTTGTCTATGTAATCTCTTAACCAAATCATTTCATCGTAATTAATTCTAGCATCCATTACAGCACGAACTAATTCCATGTTGTAATTTTCAAATTCAGACTTCCTTACGAATCTATCTTCGTCATACAACTTTTTGAAGTTCTTATAAGTTTCAACGGGATTAGCACCAACACAATTACCGCCGTAATCAACCATGAAAGGTTTTAAATCTTTAGAATAAGCAGCCGCAGTAGCCAATAACATCTTCTTGTATTGTAAATTACCTAAATCACCTTTAAACTCATTATATAATTTACCTAGGGCTAATAAAGCATTATACCCAGTACCACTAAAATAATCACCAGCTTGTATAAACATCTCTAAAGAATTAAAATCAGAGAATAGCCAATTTAAAGCTTCTTTAACACCAGGTTGAGTGTTTATTAGACTTGATATAGTATCATATCCAATTCTTCTAACAAATTCTCTTTCTAGTACTTGTTGCTTATAACTATCATAATTCTCTTCTACACTTCTTTTAGATATAATTTCATCATACTGAGTTACAGTCATAAATCCATTATAACTTTCTTCAGTAGAAGGATCATAACTAGAATCTACTAATCTGATGTTAGCAAAAACAGCGTGGTCATAAGATCTATTATCATTAGGGCCACACATAGCACTTAATCTAACATATTTAGCACCTTCAACTTTTACATAAACCATGTAAGCTTCATTAGACGCTTTTTTAACTCCTACATCATCTATTGTTTTCCAAGTTTCACCGTCTTGTGAAGTCTCTATTGTAAAGTCAACTCCATCACCTTTACCATTTTGTCTATAGTCAACTCCTAAATAACCAACTAGGTGTGTATGTGTTTTGGAGTATTGACTAATGTCATAAACAACTTGAGCATCTGTATCAACACCTATCCCCTTAGTGAACACTTTTTCTTTACCATTCACTAATAGATGAATATTATCACCTGATGAACTCTTATTTATTTTAACTGCTTTCCATTGAAGATAACTTAAACTATCATAAGTTAAATCAGATAGATAAATAGAAGTATCTTGTGCATAATCAGATGAATCAGCACTTGAATCGTGATTGTCTACAACTGAATTATTAGTTGAACCATCATCACTCTCTTCACTATACAAACTAATACCTTCATTTGAATTCCCTGCATTATTCGCCACACTTTCAAAATCAGATTGCATTTGTTCAACTGAAACACCATTAAGTGTTTTCTTTGAATCAACTCCTGAATTACTAAGTTCACCCGACTCATTAGATGAATCAGAACTATTTGGTTTATCATTAGAACTTGTAGATACATCAGATAACTCTAAAGCCGAAACAGTTTTAGCATCAGATAAAGTACTCAGAGCTACATTAGCCGCTAAAGCTCCAGCTATTATCCTTGAAATCTTCTTTTTATTCAAAAATTATCCCTCCATTAATACTAAAATTATACATAATTATACTAAAAAACTTAAATTATTCTATAATTTTCTTAAAATTTTTTTTGCTATTTTATCACTAATTTTAAACATAAAATATCGGATAAAAATAATTTTTATTCAAATAACATTTATATATAACTTTACAAAGCTATTATAAATATAAAAATCCTATAAAGTAGACTTTTTTATAATATCTACTCTACAGGATATATTTTAATATATTAAAATATTTAATATTAATGATTATATTATTTTAGTTATTAATCCATATTTATAAGGGATGTTCTTATTTCGTATTATACTTTTCTCTCTATTTTCTTATTCAAAGAAAATAGCAAATAGAATCATATTTTTCATAGCAACCTTCACACATTTATAACTACTTTAGTTCATCTTTATTATATTTTTATTTACTTCTATTTTCCGCCATAACTCCTACTAAGCTATGTGGAACATAAGCTTCTTCTAAATATAAAATTTCATCCTCAGTTAAATTTACATCTACGGCAATAGCAGCCCCTTCAATATGATGCATTTTTGTTGCTCCAACTACTGGTGAAGACACTTTAGTTAGTAACCAAGCTAATGATATCTCAGTCATAGTTACGCCTTTTTTTCTAGCTAATTCTGCTACTCTATCAATTATTATCTCATCTTTTTCCTTTGTAACATCATATTTAGATTTTGCATAATTATCTTCTTCTAATCGCTTAGATTTTTCTCCTTGATACTTAGAAAGTCTTCCCCCAGCTAACGCACTATATGGAGTCATTGCAATATTTTCTTCCTTACAATAAGGGGCCATTTCTCTTTCTTCTTCTCTGAAAATAAGATTATAATGTCCTTGTACAGAAATAAACTTTGCAAATCCATATTTTTCTGCTAATGCATTTGCTTTTGCTATTTGCCATGCAAAACAATTAGAAATACCAATATAACGAACCTTGCCTGCCTTTACCATTCTATTTAGTCCATCCATAATTTCATAAAGTGGAGTATTATAATCCCACATATGATAGATATATAAATCTACATAATCCATACCTAGGTTCTCAAGACTTTTATTAAGGCTATTTTCAATATGTTGTTGCCCACTTATACCTTTATTTATTTCCTCTTTTGTACGAGGTAAAAATTTTGTAGCCACAACTACCTCTTCTCTTTTTGCATAATCTCTAAGTGCTCTTCCTAAATACTTTTCACTAGTTCCACTTTGATATGCAATAGCAGTATCAAAAAAATTCACTCCTAGCTCTAAACCTCTTTTAATTATTTTTCTAGACTCCTCTTCATTTAATGTCCATGTATGTTGACCTTTTGTCGAATCTCCAAAACCCATACACCCCATACAAATACGAGATACATTTAAATCTGAATTACCAAGCCTTATATATTCCATTAATATTACCACCTTTCATTTATAAATTTATTATAAAAAGGATTAACTAATAATAAAATTTACAAAGCTAAAATAAAATCTACATCTTGACATTCTTTTAAAAATGTCAACCTATCTTATATATGGATTTTTTCCTATATCTCCATCCTTAAATAGTTTTTCCATACCTATACTTCTAAGCTGATTAATTAACTCTGCCATCTCCTCACAAGAAGAAGGCATATCTGATAATATCCAAGATAGCACCATACTACTTGATGCCATTGCATGATATTCAGTTGCAAAACGTAAAGCACTCGGCATTTCCTTTTTACCATAAAGCTTTTGATGCCAATTTAAATCAAATTCTTTACAATGTTCAAATATATAATCTTTTAAACAGTTTTGAGTATCTATTAAACAAGCTTGTTTCATAAAATTATGATACTCTTTCATTCTTTTAAGTGAAGCTAGTAAAGAATCATGAAAGTTCATATTCTCTACTTGATTATCACTGTATTCAGGTATTATCTTACTTAAATAAATATACTGAATTAAATCATTTTTATCTAAAAAATGATTATAGAAAGTTTGACGACTAACTCCAGTTTTAATTAAAAGCTCTTTAATTGTTATTTTTTCTAAAGATTTTATTTCACATAATTCTAACATTCCGTTAGCTAGAATTTCTTTCACACTTATAGCCATATCCAAATACCTCATTTTTACTTCTATATATCTCTATTTATAACTTAAATTAAAATTCTTCTTACCATATATTATTTATTGCATAAATATCTATCTATGTAAAGACAATAAAAAAATCAAAGAAATAACAAACCTTGTATGATTCCATTTAAAAATTTTATAATTTATAGTACTATTATATAGTAATATTAAAGTTATATTATTTACTAAGGAGTGATATAATGATCGAACATAAACCAAATAAAACATGTCCTATATGTGGGGAATATAACAACTGTCAAGTTGGACAAAAAGAATGTTGGTGCCATACTGTTAAATTTACAAAAGAAATTTTAGAAATGGTTCCAGAAGAAAAAAGAGGAAAAGCTTGCATGTGTAAATCTTGCTTTGATAAATTATCTCAAAATAAATAAAACTCTCCTAGGTAACTATTGTTACATACTTAAATTAATATTTTATATATAATTAATATTAAGATACTATTAATTTAAATTTTAGGAGGTCAAATTATGAGTTGTGGTTGTGGAACAAATACTAAAGACGGAAAAGCTATTGTTGATAGATTAAGACAAAAAGGAAAAGCAGATTTAAAATTAAATACTCCTTATCCAATAAAATGCTCATGTGAAGAAGAATTGGTAATGGAGACTTTTGTAACCGTTTGTCCAAATTGCAAAATGACTTATGCAATTACTCCATGCTCTCAAGGTGATATTAATAACATAAAGTCAGCAGGAATTAACTATTAATTATGTAATATTTTATAAAAAGAGTTAGCTTTCACGCTAACTCTTTTAATATTTAACTACACAATCTTAGTAGTCCACTCTTCACAATTCCATATTTCTGTTACTACATCTCTATAGAATTCTGGTTCGTGAGATACTAATAAAATTGATCCTTTATATTCTTTTAATGCTCTCTTTAATTCATCTTTTGCATCTACATCTAAGTGGTTTGTAGGCTCGTCAAGGATTAATATGTTTGTTTCTGTATTTAATATTTTACATAATCTTACCTTTGCTGCTTCTCCACCTGATAAAACCATTATTTTTGATTCTAATTGCTTAGTTGTTAATCCGCATTTTGCAAGGGCTGCTCTTATTTCGTATTGTGTTTTACTTGGAAATTCTTGCCACACTTCTTCTATACAAGTATTTGTATTTTTTTCTCTATCTTCTTGTTCAAAATATCCTATATGTTGATAGTCTCCTAAATGTACTTCTCCACTTAAAGGTTGTATTTTTCCAAGTAAACTCTTTAATAAGGTACTTTTTCCAAGTCCATTTGCACCAACTAAAGCTATTTTTTGACCTCTTTCCATATATAAGTTTAGAGGCTTAGTTAATGGTGAATCATATCCTATAACTAAATCTTTAGTTTCAAAAATAGTTTTTCCTGATGTTCTTGCTGGTTTAAAGTTAAACTCTGGCTTTGGTTTTTCTTTTGAAAGTTCTATAACTTCCATTTTATCTAATTTCTTTTGTCTTGATTTAGCCATATTTGCGGTTGCAACATTTGCTTTATTTCTAGCAACGAAATCTTCTAATCTAGCTATTTCTTTTTGTTGCTTTTCATATGCTGCTTCTAATCTCTTTTTGTTTTCTTCATATAATCTCTTAAATTCATTATAGTCCCCAACATATCTAGTTAGCTTTCTTTCTTCAACATGATAAATTAAATTAACTACTGAATTTAAGAATGGTATATCATGAGAAATTAATATAAATGCATTTTCATAATTTTGAAGATATCTCTTAAGCCATTCAATATGTTCTTCATCTAAATAATTAGTAGGCTCATCTAAAAGTAATATATCTGGATTTTGAAGTAATAACTTACCTAAAAGTATTTTTGTTCTTTGTCCTCCTGATAAATCATCTACATCTCTATCTAATCCTAAATCTAAAAGTCCAAGCCCCTTTGCTACTTCCTCAACTTTTGCATCTATTATATAAAATCCATTATGATCTAAAAGATCTTGAATAACTGCTGTTCTTTCAAGCATTTTTTCTAATTCTTCTGGTGTGCAATCTCCCATTTTTTCATAAAGAGTATTCATTTCTGTTTCTAAATCAAAAAGATATTTAAATGCATCTCTTAAAGCATCTCTAATGCTTTGTCCTTTTTCTAAAGCTGCATGCTGATCCATATATCCAACTCTAACATTATTAGACCAAATAACTTTTCCTTCATCTGGCATAAGTTTATTTGTAACTATACTCATAAATGTTGATTTACCTTCACCATTAGCACCAATTAATCCAACATGTTCTCCTTTTAATAATCTAAAGGACACATCTTCAAATATTGCTCTATCACCAAAACCATGGCTCATATCTTTAACTGTTAATACGCTCATTATTATCCTCCTGAAAATTACATCTATTAGTAAAAAATTCTCCTATTTAATTTTAATTTATTAATTTAATTACTTTCAAATTATTAAAAAATTAATAGAAGTACTTAAAATCAAAAATAAGGTATGATTAATATCATACCTTACTTATTATAAACTATAATGTAAGAAAATAAATAGATTTTTTTTAACAATTCTAGTATTCGTATTCTTTAGTATTTTCACAAATATTAATTTTTAGAGTTTTATTATCTATAAGCTTTTTATAAGAGCATAAGAAATCATTTAATTCTAAATCATTTAAATCTATTTTTCCTTCACTAGTTAGAATTATTTTTTCTCCATCAGTTATTATATCCACATTATTTTTTTCATTTTTTATAAAGTAATTATTAACTGTTGAAACTTTAATTCTATCTTTATATTTCTCTTGGAAACTCATATTTTTTCTTATTTTTTCTATATCTCCACCACCTGGAATTACATTGTCTAACCCTAAAGACTTAATTTGTTCTTCAATACCTGAAGCATCAAAACCATATCTCTCCATAAGCTTTGTTTGCATTTTTAAAAACTTATCTTGAGATATATTGTTTTCTTCCATGTACTCCATTATCTTCTTGGTAAAATCAGACATATTTAATTTTCCTGAAGACATATCATAATATAAAGTATACATATAAGATTCAAACTTATCTATATCTTTATCATTGACTCTATTTTTTAATTCATTAAAATCTATAACTCTATCCATAATACTAATCAACTCCTATGTTATTTATAGATGTTATTAATATTATACTATTAATAGTTTATTTATTCTATTTACTTAATGTAATATTAATATTTTTTTATCAATTTCTAATTAATCTGCTGTTTTTACAGCACTCCAAACATCTTCATATAATCTTAGCTTTTCTTGAGGTAAGTACTGATAAACTTCGCATCTTTCCATAATTTCTTCTGGCATGTATGCTGCTTCATTATTTCTTACTTCCTCTGGTTGCTCTTCCATTGCTAATTTATTTGGAGTAGTATAACCTATTTCTTCTGCAATTTTATAAGCATTGTCTTTGCTACTTACAAAGTTAATAAACTTTTCAGCAGTTTCTTTATCATTTGCATTTGTTGGAATTGCCCATGAATCTAACCAGTAATTTGCACCTTCTTTTGGTATTATATATTCTAAGTTTTCATTTTCATCTGCTAAAGTTAAACCTTCCCCAGACCATATCATAGCAATAGCTGCTTCTCCTGATGTCATTAAATCCTTAACTTCATCAGCACCATATTTTAATACTAAAGGCTTTTGTTCTATTAATAAGTTTTTAGCTTCTTCAAGCTCTTTTTCATTAGTTGTATTTAATGAATAGCCTAATTTTTTTAATGCCATTCCTATAGCATCTCTTTGAGCATCTAAAACAAATATTTGTTTTTTATACTTTTCATTCCACATTATATCCCAGCTATCAACTGTATCATCTACTAAATCTTTATTATATATAATACCTATAGTTCCATTCATATATGGTACAGTGTATTCATTACTCGGATCATAAGGCTGACCCATGTCATTTTCGCTCATTTCACTTAAGTTTGGAATATTATCTTTATTTATCTTTTGAAGTAATCCTTCTTGTATCATTCTATCTGCCATATAATCAGCTACTAAAACTGCATCCCAGTTAGTCTTTCCTGAAGCTACTTCTATATACATAGTTTCCATATCATCAAAAGTTTTATAATTTACTTTTACATTGTACTCTTCTTCAAATTCTTTAATTAAGCCATCGGCTATATTTTCTCCATAATTTAATACATTAATAGTTTTCTTATCATTATTTTTACATCCTACGAAAAGTGATGCAGTGAATAATATACTAAAAAGTAATACAGATATTCTCTTTAATTTATTCATTTTTATCTTCCTTTCTTTATTTAATAATTATTATTTACCAACAATAATTATAGATACAATAAAATTATTTGCAAGTAAAAAATACCCAATTATTATATATATTTTATTTTGCCTATAAATATAATTATTTTATCACTTCTCTATTATTATAATTTCCAATATTATCTTTTTTATTCTTTTATGCATTTTATAGTATTAACTTTAACTAATAGGAAAATTAATAAATAAGTGTTAAAGTATCATATCCATGTTCCGTCGCATACGCTCCAAGTCACCTTGCTATGATACTTTAACACTTAAAAACTGAAGGAAGGAATATGTAAAATATATTAATTATAATAATCTATTGAACTATGAACATATGTTCTGTATAATATTTATAAATACTTATTGTAGGTGATTATATGAATATAAAAGAAAAGCTTAATATACTTTCAGCCGCTGCAAAATATGATGTTTCTTGTTCTTCATCTGGCTCTAAAAGAAAAAATATCAATGATGGCTTAGGTAATGCAGCAAATAGTGGAATATGTCATAGTTTCACAGCTGATGGAAGATGTATTTCTCTCTTAAAAATATTATTAACAAATTATTGTATTTATAACTGTAAATACTGTGTAAATGCTTCTTCTAAAGATGTTCAAAGAGCTGCATTTACTCCTGAAGAAGTTGTTGATTTAACTATTAATTTTTATAAAAGAAATTATATTGAAGGATTATTTTTAAGCTCTGCAATTTTTAAAAATCCTAATTATACAATGGAATTATTACTTAAAGTAGTTAAAAAATTAAGATTAGAAGAAAATTTTAATGGATATATTCACTTAAAAGCTATTCCTGGTGCAGATGAAGCTTTAATAAAAGAAGCAGGTAAATTTGTTGATAGAATGAGTGTTAATATAGAATTACCCTCCTCTTCCAGTTTAAAACTTCTTGCTCCTCAAAAAACTAAAGAAAATATATTAACTCCTATGAATACAATTAAAAATAATATTTTAGAAACTAAAGATTTAAAGAAAAAGATAAAGTCTACCCCATTATTTGTTCCTGGTGGGCAAAGTACTCAACTTATTGTTGGTGCTACACCAGAAAGTGATTTTAAAATTTTAAATTTATCAGAGAATTTATATAATAAATTTAATTTAAAAAGAGTTTATTACTCTGCTTATGTTCCTGTAGTTAAAAATGAAAAAGCACTGCCTGATATAATCCATCCTCCTTTAGTTAGGGAACATAGACTTTATCAAGCTGATTGGCTTTTAAGATTTTATGGCTTTAAAGCTAAAGAGCTATTAAAAGATGAAAATGAAAATTTTGATTTAAATTTTGATCCTAAAACTTCTTGGGCTTTAAATAATATAAATAACTTTCCAATGGAAGTAAATAAAGTTTCTTATGATGAATTACTTAGAATTCCTGGAATTGGAGTTCGTTCTGCTAGAAGAATATTAACTGCAAGAAAAGTTCATAGTCTTTCCTTTGAAGATTTAAAGAAAATTGGAGTTGTATTAAAAAGAGCTAAATACTTTATTACCTGCAAGGGAAAATATTATGGAGATGTTTCCTTTAATGATGAAAAAATAAGAACTCGTCTCCTTTATATGGATAAGCCTAAAATTGATGATGAAAACTCATCACAATTATCTTTTTTCGATAATATATATATTTCTTCTAATAATATACTACTTCCAGAGCCTAAGCAAATCCTTCTTCCAAAGGATAAAATAACATCTATTACTGGTGAATTTTAAGAGGTGATTAAGTGTTAAAATTAATTTATGAAGATTCTTTTGAGGGACTTCTCTCTGCAATATATTATGCTTTTTATTCTAAAGAAGAAATAATTTATATAGGAACTGATGACTCCACTCCTTTAGATATGTTAACTAGACAAGTTTATATCGAAACAGATTTAATTAAATACAACAAAGTTAAGGATGCCATAGTATGTAAAATTGATCCTTATGCATTAAGTAAAATATATACACTACATTTATCTAATTATAAGGATAAAGGCCTTTTATGTTTTAAATATTTAAAGTTAGCTTTTAAAATAGGTAGTGATATACATAAATATTTACATTTAAATGAAGTTAGAGAATTAGATTTAATAGAAAGACGTGTAAAATTAGAATCTCATAGATTTACAGGCTTTGTTAGATTTTCATTAATTAATGATAAATTTTTATATTCTTCTATAGAGCCTGATAATAATATTCTTGAATTAATTTCTCCTCACTTTCAAAACAGATTTAAAAATGAGTATTGGATTATTCATGATGTTAAAAGAAACTTAGCTTCTATCTATAATAAAGATACCTTTGAAATTACAGAAATGAATAATGATATATATAATTTATTAAAAAATCATAATGATGAATTTGAAAATTTATGGAGAGATTATTTTAAATCTACAACAATAAAAGAAAGAGTCAATTTAAAACTTCAAAAACGCTCCATGCCAAAAAGATATTGGAATAACTTAACAGAACTTAAAAAGTCATAAAAATTATAATTTTTAGCAATTTGGAACGAATTACATCATCCTTACTTCTTCATTCTTAACTTTTCATTTTTAATTAAAAATAGGAGCCTAAGGCTCCTATTTACAATTATAATGATGCAACAGCTTCTATTTCTACTACGCAATCTTTAGGAAGTCTTGCAACTTCAACACAGCTTCTTGCTGGTGCATTTTCAGTGAAATATTGTCCATAAACTTCATTTACTTGAGCAAAGTCATTCATATCCTTAATAAATACTACTACTTTAACTACTTTGTCTAAACTGCTACCAGCTTGTTCTAAAACAGCTTTAACGTTTTCTAAAGATTGTTTAGTAGCTGCTTTAATTTCAGTTACAACCTCACCTGTTGCTGGATTAACTGGAAGTTGTCCAGATGTAAACACCATATCTCCTATTTTAATTCCTTGTGAATAAGGTCCTATTGCTGCTGGAGCATTAGTTGTTGAAATAATTTCTTTTTGCATTTAATGTACATCCTTTCTTTTATGTATTTTTTTAAATTAATATAAAAAGTAATCTTTGGATTTTTTTCCTAATACTACTATACAGTTTTTTAGAAAAAACTTCAATATTAAATAAATTTATATATTTTTCACATAAAAAGTTTATTAATTAATTAACAAGTGTTAAAATAATATAAAAACCATGTGGGAGGTAAGTATTTATGGATAAAAATGTTAATATTGATTGGAATAACCTTGGTTTTAGTTATATTAAAACTGATTATAGATATGTATCAGTTTGGAGAGATGGAAAATGGGACGAAGGTAAACTTACTGAAGATAATATGTTAACTATAAGTGAAGCTTCTACAGCTCTACATTATGGTCAACAATGCTTTGAAGGATTAAAAGCTTACAGAAGAAAAGATGGTAAAATTCAATTATTTAGGGTTGATAGAAATGCTAAAAGAATGAATGAAAGCACTCAAAAATTACTTATGCCAGAAATACCAGAAGAAAAATTTATAGATGCTTGTATGCAAGTTGTTAGAGCTAATGAACATTATGTTCCACCATATGGTACTGGTGCTACATTATATTTAAGACCTTTTATGATAGGAGTTGGTGATAATATAGGAGTAAAACCTGCCCCTGAATACATATTCTGTGTATTTGCTGTTCCTGTAGGTCCATATTTTAAAGAAGGCCTAGCACCATGCAACTTTATGATTGCAGATTATGATAGAGCTGCTCCACAAGGAACAGGAGCTCAAAAAGTAGGTGGAAACTATGCAGCTTCATTACACCCTCATTTAATTGCTGCTAAAAAAGGATTTGCAGATTGTATTTATCTTGATCCTGCAACTCATACTAAAATAGAAGAAGTTGGTGCTGCTAATTTCTTTGGTATAACTAAAAACAATGAATTTGTTACACCAAAATCACCATCAATTCTTCCAAGTATAACCAAATACTCCCTAATGGATATTGCTAGAGATTATTTAAATATGCCAGTATATGAAAGAGATGTTTTTGTAGATAATTTAGATGAATTTAAAGAAGCTGGTGCTTGTGGCACAGCAGCTGTTATTACTCCTATTGGAGGAATAGAATATAAAAATGAACTTCATGTTTTCCATAGTGAAAAAGAAGTTGGACCTGTTATAAAAGAACTTTACAGAATTCTTTGTGGAATTCAATTTGGTGATGTTGAAGCACCAGAAGGCTGGATATTTGAAGTTTAAAACTATTATTAGTAATTTTATATAAAAAATATTAAAGTGAGGTTATTTAAAAATTACCTCACTTTAATATTTATAAGATAGAATTTATTTTAATTATAAAATTACACTTACAATAAACTTCTCTTCTTTTATTTCAATATTAAATTCTCCACCTTGTGATTCAGTTAAACCTTTTGCAATGTCTAATCCAAGACCTGACCCCTCAGTACTTCTTGATATATCTCCTCTTATAAACCTTTCTAATAACCTTTCTGCATCTATATTTATTTTTTCTTTTATATTATTAATAAAGGTAATATTGCTTCTTTTATTCACTTTATTTTCATCATATTCAATTACTATAAATACATCTGATGGACTTAAAGAGTATTTTATAATATTAGATATTAGATTTTGATATATTCTAAGAATTTTATTATAATCTCCAGTAATTATAAGCTTTCTTTTATCTTTAATAGCAACTTCCTTAGAATTAACATAAAGTTTTATATTTATATTTAATTTTTTCTCTATTAATCTTTCATTTCCTTCAAGTAAAGCTTGATTTAATACTTCTTTTATATCTATTTCCTTTATGTCTAAATTAATTGTATTAGAATTTGCAATAATAGAGTCTTTTAAATCCTTTAATAATACACTTATTCTATTAGTTTTTCTTTCTAAAATATCTAAATATTCTTTTTTACATTCACTATCTACGTCTTCTTGACTTAAAAAATCTACATAATTAAGCACTGAAGTTAAAGGTGTTCTTAAATCATGTGATATATTAGTTATTAAATCAATTTTATTTATATTAGATATAGCTTCCTTATCTTCTATATCCTTTGACATAGAAATAATTTCGTATATAGCCTTCTTTAATATATTAAATTCAAGTCCATTGAATACTACATAATTATTTTTATTATTCTCTAAAAGCTCTATTATCTTATTAATATTATTTTCTTCTAAATACTTAATGGTTTTATCTAAAACTAAATTTAAAGTTCTTATTATTAATTTATTCTTCAAAAGGCTAGTATAAAGATACGTAGCAATTATTAAATTTAATATAATTACCCAAACTAATATAGTAATCTTTATATCTATTCCACTCATTGTTAATTGAAAAAGAATTTGATAAAAAATCATATAGAAAATAACATACATAACAAGATTAATAAATCTATCGAACACTTTAATTTTATAGAACTTTTTTTCATATTCTTCCATGTTACTTTTATTATATATTCTACATTTTAAAACTATTTGAATTAATGAAATAGCCACTATTATAGAAAAAACTATCCAAGTTAATAAAACTATATATTTAGGTCCTTCTGTATTATAGTTTGGTAAGAATTCTCCTCCTGTTGTATTTACTAATTTTCTTACTACAAAGTAATTTATTAAAATTAATGTTTTACCTATAATTGTTTCTAATAATACTTTTTCATTTATTAATATTAAATTTTTAACTTCATAATCCTTAAGCCATCGTATCTTATTTTTAAGTAAAACTTTATCCAATAGCATTACTTCACCACCTTATCTAAGGAAGTTTTAGCTTTATTATTTATATTAAAACTAATGATAACTTTAAATAAATCTCCATCAATATCAATTTTAAAATCTCCATTTTGTAATAAAACTAAATTCTTTGCTATTTCTAAACCAAGACCTGAAACATCTTCACTTTTATTATTATTTATTATATGTACTAAATCTTTAGGTTCTATATTTAATTCTTTTTTAGAAGTATTCTTTAAAATTATATATAGCTTATTATCTTCTTTTTTTACTTCCAAATAAACCCTACTATTTTCTAGTGAGTGTTTTATAATATTTTCAAAAAGAATTTCAAATACTCTCCATAACATTTCTCCACTACAGGATAAAAATACTTCTTCCTTTGGAAAAATACTTCTAATAATTAGATTTTTATCAAATATTTTATCTTCTACTTCCACTATAGCTTGTTTTAGAAATTCTACTATTTCAATATCATCTAATTCTACTTTCATATCTCCTGTAGCAGTCTTTGATGCTTCAAATAATTCTTCAACTAACTTTTTTAAATTATTAGATTTAGTCTTTAAAATATTTACTGCTTCATTATCATCCTCTTCTGATTTTATCTTATCTATATTTATGAGAATATCTTCTAATGGTTTATTTAATTTATCTGTTAAATTGTTTATAAGCTCCATATTAACTTTTTCATTTTTCTTGATATTTATAGCAGATTTTTTTACATTCAAAGATATATAATTTATTTTATCTACTAACTTTAAATACTGACTATTTATAGGTATTTTAATTTCTTCTTTATTAAATATTTCTCTTTTAATAAAAAGACTTTCCTTTTCTTCTTTAGTAAAATTATCTATCCATTTTTCAATTCCACTCCAAATAAAAAAACTCATATTATTATTTTTTAATAATTTCATAAACATAAATATATTAGATATTACTAAGCTTCCAATTATTAATATTAAAATTTTATAATTAGGAAACAGAAAAATTAATAGTATAGTTATAATAGCTAAAACTATAAAACTTAAATATTTCAATCTTTCTATCTTACTTTTCAAACTTATAACCTACTCCCCATACCACTTTTATATATCTTGGCTTTTTAGGATCTACTTCTATTTTTTCTCTTATCCTTCTTACATGTACCATTACTGTATCTGTATTGAAACAAGGTTCTTCCCATACCCTTTCATATATTTCCTTTGAAGAAAATACCCTTCCTGGATTACTTAAAAGTAGTTCTAATATTCCATACTCTGTTTTAGTTATTTTTATTTCTTTTCCATCTACCTCTAACAATTTTTTACTTTTATCTAATTTTATAATTCCATAAGATAAAATATCATTATTATCTTCTTTTCCAAAATTCCCAAAATCAACATATCTCCTTAATTGAGATTTAACTCTAGCTATAAGTTCTAAAGGATTAAAAGGTTTGGTTATATAATCATCTGCACCAATATTTAACCCTAAAATCTTATCTGTATCCTGAGATTTAGCTGATAAAATGATTATTGGTATATTTTTTTCTTCTCTTATATTTATAGTAGCCCTCATTCCATCCATTTTAGGCATCATTAAATCCATAATAACTAAATGTATTTCTTGTTCTTTAATTATATTTAATGCTTCTATTCCATCATAAGCTTTAATAATATTTAAATCTTCATTCTTTAAATATATTTCAATTGCATCTGTTATTTCTTTTTCATCATCAACTACTAAAACATTATATTTTCCCATAATATTAATTATCTCCTTTATATTTACTAACATATGTAAATTATACCATCTATACTTTTATAATAAGATATAAACTTTAAAATAACCTATACTATTTCTAACAAAATTCTTAAAAATAAAGTCCAGCAAATCGATTTTGCTGGACTTTTCTAATATTATATTTTACTTTTCTCTATTTCCACTTGTAATATAGTAATATGGTAAAGCTAAGAATAAAGCTCCTCCAATAAAGTTTCCTATTGATACTAATATTACGTTATATGTATATCCACCTAAAGTTATTGTTGATGGATCAATTAAATATCCCATAGCTAAGAATCCCATATTAGCTACACTATGTTCGAATCCTGCTGTTATAAAAGTGAATAAACACCAGAATATCATTAATATTTTTGCTGTTTCTTCTTTCAACTTATAGCACATCCATACTGCTAAACAAACTAATATGTTACATAATATACCTTTAATTATTAATTGTCCTGCTGGTGCGTTAATTTTAGTATAAGCATTGCTTACTATAAATTCTCCAATATAATCGCTTTTACCACTTGTTAAGCCTGCTTGAACAAATAATACTGCTCCAAGAACTCCACCCAAAATGTTTCCAATCCAACTTGCAAACCAAATCTTAATTGCATCTATCCAGGTAACTGTTTTTTCTAATGCTCCCATAGTCATAATCATAGCATTACTTGTAAATAAGTCTCCCCCAGCCATTAAAACTAAGCTAAGAGCCACACCAAAAGATGCTCCCATTAAAATTTTGTAAGTTTCTACTCCATTATGATGCATTATGCCACCTATAGTATAAATAAGCATAACTCCTAAACTTACAAATAAACTTCCCAAAGCAGCACTAACTAAATATCTAGCCTTACTTCTCTTTAA
The DNA here is from genome assembly GCF_014836325.1 of Clostridium gallinarum. Classification (GTDB taxonomy): domain Bacteria; phylum Bacillota; class Clostridia; order Clostridiales; family Clostridiaceae; genus Clostridium; species Clostridium gallinarum. The sequence goes on along the minus strand of NZ_JACSQZ010000019.1, from coordinate 15,506 downwards.
TAAATTACTTTTAACCTCTGCTGAATGGGCTAAATTATGAATTTCTTTACTGTACATGATACACCCCACTATATAGTCAATTTTTTAAAAATAATTATTATGTTTATTCTATTTTTACCTATCACATTTTACAATGAAACTTAAGTTTTTGCAAATTAAACTTTATTCTTATTAAGATTTAATTTTATCTATATAAAATTTTCTAATTTCATCATATTCTATAAGAGATTTTGAAGTATAATTTACTTTTATATTATTTTCTTCAAATAAGGCTTTCCAAGAATTTTTATCTCCTAATATATCTTTTTTTATATGATTTCCAGGTAGCATAAGAACTGGGGATATTAAAACTTCTTTGATATTATCCTTTAAAAGCTTTTTTAATATATCTTCTTTTCTTATCTTTCCTTCCAATGTTCCCATATATACACTTTTAAATCCTTTTTTATTAAAGGTATCTTTTAGCCTATCATAACTTTCAGTATCTATAGTTTTAGAACCATGACCTACTAAAACTATACTCTTATTTTTTTCTAAATTCTTTTCTATAGAATTAGCTATTAGGTTGCATCCTTCTATTAAAGTTTTTTCATCCTTTCCCATGATAGGTTTTCCTAAATTTATTTTAGAAAATGAATAATTATATTCTTTTATAACATTTTTTACTGATAAAAATTCACTACCTTCTATTATATGTAAAGGCCTTATATATACTTCTTTATATCCTTCATTTCCTAAACTAAACAATACTTCTTCTAATCTTGGAACTATTTTACCATATTTATTTAATAAAACATTTGCTATTGCACTAGATGTAAAAGCCTTACACACGTAATACTTTTCACTTAATGAACTTCTTACTTCCTCTTCAAACTTCTCAAGGAAATTTAGCCCATCTAAATTAGCTGTTCCAAAAGAAACTATTATAACTGCCTTACTTGACATAAAGTCATCTCCTTTAAATATTAAATTCTTTAAAGGCTTCTAAAAATTTATTTATATCCTCTTCTGTATGAGCAACACTTAAAAATAAAGCTTCATATTGAGATGGTGGTATATTAATTCCCCTACTAATCATGTGTTTAAAATATTTCTTAAATATTTCTTCATCACAAGTTTTTACATCTTCATATTTTTTAACATTTTCTAACTCTGTAAAGAAAATGGTCATCATTCCACCACATCTATTTATAGTTAATGGAATAGATTTTTCTTTCGCTATTTCTTTCATTCCATCTTCTAATAATTTACCTAGTTCTTCAATCTTATTGTAATATTCTTCTTTATTATTTTTTATTTTATTTAAAGTAGCTAATCCAGCTGCCATAACTATTGGATTTCCTGACATAGTTCCAGCTTGATACACTCCCCCTACTGGAGATAACCATTCCATTATTTCTCTTTTTCCACCATATGCACCACAAGGTAGTCCTCCCCCCATTATTTTTGCATATGTAATTAAATCTGGCTTAACTTTAAATAATTTTTGAGCACCTTCAAAAGACACTCTAAATCCACTCATAACCTCATCGAAAATTAATAAAGCTTTATACTCATCACAAAGTTCTCTTAATAAATTCATAAATTCATCTTCTGCTTTAATAACTCCCATATTTCCTGCAACTGGCTCAATGATTACTCCAGCTATATCATCACCATATGTATTAAATATTTCTTTAATACTTTCTTTATCATTATAATTTGCTATTAAAGTATTTTTTATACTTTCTTCAGGAACTCCTAAAGATCCTGGTATTCCATTTGTTAGAACACCTGAACCAGCTTCTATTAAAAATCCATCAAAATGACCATGATAACAACCTGCAAATTTTACAATTTTACTTTTCTTAGTATATCCTCTTGCAAGCTTTATTGCACTCATAGTTGCTTCAGTTCCTGAATTAACCATTCTTACCATTTCAATATTTTCTAAGTTTTTACATAGGAATTTTGCCATCATAAGTTCTAATTCAGTAGGTGCTCCAAAAGCTATTGCACTTTCTGACGTTTCTTTAATAGCTTTTACTACATCTTTATCAGAGTGTCCTAAAAGCATAGGACCCCAAGCTAAAACAAAATCCACATACGCTTTTCCCTCTTCATCTACTATTATGGCTCCTTTTCCACTTTTTATAATTGGAGGTGTCATACCAGTATTTTTATAAGAACGAACTGGTGAATTTACTCCACCAGGCATATATTTTTTAGATTCATGGAATATTACTTCATTTCTCATAGCTTAGTTCTCCTTTAACCATTTCACTGCATCTAAAGCATAATAAGTTATTATAATATCTGCACCTGCTCTTTTCATGGAAAGTAACATTTCTAATGCAACTGCTTTTTCATTTATTAGTCCCGCTTCTGCTGCGGACTTAACCATTGCAAATTCACCACTTACATTGTAAGCACAAATTGGAACATCTACTATCTCTTTAGCCTTACTTATTATGTCTAAATAAGACATTGCTGGTTTTACCATAATTATATCTGCACCTTCATTTATATCCCATTTTATTTCCTTTAATGCTTCATCTGAATTTGCTGGATCCATTTGATAAGTTTTTCTGTCTCCAAACTGTGGTGCTGAATGAGCTGCTTCTCTAAATGGTCCATAGAAAGCTGATGAATATTTAGCTGCATAACTCATTATAGCTACATTTTCAAATCCATTTTCATCTAAAACAGCTCTTATATGTCCAATTCTCCCATCCATCATGTCAGAAGGTGCTACCATATGTGCTCCTGCCTTTGCATAGGATAATGATATTTTTCCAAGTACTTCAAGAGACTTATCATTATCTACCTCATTACCACTTAATATTCCACAATGACCATGGCTAGTATATTGGCACATACAAACATCTGCAATTATATATAAATCCTTAGAAACTTCTCTTATTTTTCTAATTGCCTTTTGTACAATTCCATCATCTTTATAGCTTTCTGAAGCACAATCATCTTTTTCATTTGGAATTCCAAATAAAATAATTCCTCTAATATTATTCTCTTCAACTTCTTTTATTATTTCAGGAAGTCTATCTAAAGACCAATGATAATTTCCTTTCATTGATGATATTTCTTCCTTTATATTCTCTCCTTCTACAACGAAAATTGGGAAAATAAAATCCTTAGAACTTAATGTATTTTCTCTTACTAAATCTCTAATTGCTGAATTTGCTCTTAATCTTCTTCCCCTTTTAATCATATTATTCACCTTTACTTTCTTTATGTAATTTATATATTTCTACTATTTCAGCTAAGAAACCATCTTCTGAATGTTTTTTACACATATGACTTTCTACATTATTTTCTTTTAACGCTTTAAATGTTTGAGGTCCTATTGCAATATTTTGCTTTCCCTTAATTTTATCTACTCCAAATAAGGATATCATATTATTTACAGTACTTGGACTTGTATATAGAATAAAATCTACTTCATCAAATACTCTTTTATTTTTAACTTCTCCACAAATAGTGTCATAAGTATGAACTCTATCTACAATTAACCCAAGGCTTTCAATTTCATCTTTTAAATAGTTTCTACTTCCTGATGAACAAGGTAATAATACTTTTTCACCTTTCTTTAAATAAGGTTTTAAAGCATTAAATAAACCTTCTCCTACAAATTCTCTTGCCATAATAAAAGCTTGAATTCCTCTCTTTTCAAGAGCTTTCCTAGTTGCTTTTCCTACTACTGAGAATTTTGCTTTTATACTTCTTATATCTATCTTATTATCTATTATATAATCAAAAAATAAGTCTACTCCATTTACTGAAGTTAATAATATATGATCATACTCTCCAAGTTTATCTTTTACTTCATTTAAATTTTCATTAGTAGATTTAATTTTTATAGAGTTTATTTCAGTTACTTCTGCACCTAAATCCCTTAATTTTTTCTTTAAATTAGATGATTGTTCTCTAGATCTTGTTACACAAATATTTGATCCAAATAGAGGTTTATTTTCATACCAATTTAATTTATCATTTAATGAAACAACGTCTCCCATTACTATAATACATGGAGATTTTAATTTTGCCTTTTCTACTTTTTCTTCAATGTCCTTTATTGTTCCAACAACTTTCTTTTGCTTTGAAGATGTTCCTCTCATTATAACAGCAACTTTAGTATCCTCATCTTTTCCATTACTTACTAGATTTCTAATAATTTCGCCTAAGTTATTAAGCCCCATCATAAATACTAATGTTCCTTTTTCTTTAGCAACTGCTTCCCAATTAATATTTAAAACGCCTGCTGTCATTCCTGTAATTATATGAAAGCTTTGAGCCATTCCTCTTTGAGTAATAGGAATTCCAGCATAATTTAAAACTGATATAGGAGATGTAATACCTGGAATAACTTCAAAATCTATATTTTCATCTATAAGTGCTAAAACTTCTTCTCCACCTCTTCCAAAAACATAAGGATCTCCACCTTTAATTCTTCCTACTATATGGCCTTCTTTAGCTAATTTAACTAAAGATTCATTTATTTCTTCTTGGGTTTTGTAATGAGATCCTGGCTCCTTACCGCAATAATATACTATGCATTTTTCATCTAAGTAATTTAATATATTATTTGAAACTAATCTGTCATATAAAACTGCTGTACATTTTTGTAGCGCATCTACTGCTTTTATTGTTAATAAATCCTCATCTCCTGGCCCTGTACCAATAATATAAACCTTACTCATCTTACTATCCTTTCATTATCTTATTAGCTAATTTAATTCCAAGTTCAATATTTTCTTCTATATTTCCTAATATATCTTTCTTTACTATTCTTCCTCCACCAACATCAAAAGTACCTATCATATATAAATCATTATTTTTAACTTCTGAGTAAACACCAATTACACTATGGCATCCACCATTTAATTTTCTCATAAAGCTTCTTTCAGCTTCTACAGATATTCTAACATCTTTGTTATCTAATTTTCTTAAATATGAGTTATATTCTCCATTAATTAATGCTTCTATTCCTAATGCTCCTTGCCCTATAGCCGGTAAGAATTCTTTAGGATCAAAATAATCAGTAATGATATTTTCCATATTTAATCTTTTTAATCCTGCTGCTGCTAAAATTATACCATCCATATTTTCATTTTTCATTTTTTCTAGTCTTGTTTGAACATTTCCTCTTATAGGAACAATTTTTATATCTTTTCTTATTTCTTTAAGCATCGCTGCTCTTCTTATACTACTTGTTCCTATTATAGCTCCTTCTTTTAATTCTTCAAAATGAATATTATTTCTAGAAACAAAAACATCTCTAATATCTTCTCTTTCTGGAATGGCTATAAGTTCAAAACCTTCTGGTAATTCAAATGGAACATCCTTCATACTATGTACAGCTGCATGTGCTTCTCCATTTAATAGTGCATATTCTATTTCCTTTACAAATAATCCCTTGCCACCTATTTTATCTAAAGTTACATCTAATCTTTTATCACCTTCTGTAACTACTAGTAATTTTTTTGAATTTATATTATTTGTTTCTTTAATAAGCTCCATCACTCTTTCTGTTTGCACTTGAGCTAATTTACTTTTTCTAGTTGCTATAATAATCTCCATAAAACTTCTCCTACAACTTTTTATATAGTTTATTCAATATTTCTTTTCCAAAAAACATTTCAATAATAATCTCATCTTTTTTCTTATCATAAAAATATTTAAAATCTTCACTACAAACAAAATTAATTATATCTTTTTTATGTTCTTTTATTATTTTTGCCTCATTTCTTATTGTTGAAGAATATCCAATAAATTCATCATAATCCTTTAATGTATCAATAATTTTTTCTGATAATAAAAGGGATCCCTTTGGATTTCCATGATTAGTATTCACCGCAAAACTTATATTTTTTAAATTTCTTTGTACTGGAGCAATTGCCATACTTTCTAGATAATCCTCTGCAAATATGTATATTTTATAAAACTCTTCACAATCATTTTTAATTATATTATTTATACTTTTATCATTAGTAGCTATTACTATCAAGTGCTTATTCATTATAAACTCTTTATAGTAAGAATTATGTATAAGTTTAACATTACTCAAACTTTTAAATTCATCGATAAAATTTAAAGATAATACTTCTACATTACATTTTTTAGATAAGAAATTTTTACATTTAATATATCCAACTTTCCCTCCACCTATTATTCCAACATTAAGTTTTTTAGAAATTAATGAAAGATAAGTATAATCTATATCTTCTTTAGAAATATCTTTTCTAGTATTTTTACACATTCTTCTCCTTGCCCCTTTAATTGCTCTTCTTTTAATACCTCAATAGCTCTATTGACATAATAATCAGAAGTGCTTTTTATAAGCATTCTTGCAATTTCTAAGTCTTTTTCATTGTGACATTTATTTTGAAGCGTCTTTTCTCTTTCCTCTATTACTTTATTACTATTACTCTTTATATCTCTTATTACTTTAGAAACTTCCCTAATATTCTTCCATTCAAAAAAGTCTCTTATATAATTTTCAATAATGAATTTATAATTTAACATTCTTTCTTTTCTTAAATTTTTATTTTCATCATCCATTGAACTTATTTCATCAATATCATAAAGTCTTACTCTTTTAAATTCTTTTATTTTCTCATCTATATCTCTTGGCATCGCTAAGTCAAAAATTATAATATCTTTTCCATATTCATTAATATGTTTCTTTTCTATAATTAAATGTGGAGCCGATGTACAGGATATTACACAATCCATTTCATTTATCGATTTCTTTCCCTCATCATAGGTTGTAATAATCACTCTTTTATCTGTTATATCTTTAACTTTTTCTATATTTCTAACTACTAAAACTAATTTTTCTATATTATTTGAGAGTACATATTTAACTACTAAACTTCCTACTTCTCCATATCCTATAACCATAATATTCTTTGCATTATTTTTCATTGCTTTATCTACTGCAATAGATGCTGATGATACTGGAATTTCATATAATTTTCCTTCTGTTCTAAACTTTTTCCCACAAGTAATAGCCTCTTGAAATAATCTTTGTAGGTAACTATTTATAGACTTTAACTCCATAGCTACTGAATATGCTTCTTTTATTTGACCTAAAATTTGATCTTCACCTAATATTTTAGAATGGAATCCACAGACTACTTCCATTAAGTGCTTTACAGTATCTTCTTCTTCTAAGTAAAAACAGTTCTCCTTAAGATTAATATCCCAATTTAAAACTGCAAAAATCTTTAATAAGCTTTCCTCACCCTTTAAAGATCCATTATAATAAATTTCTGTTCTATTGCATGTACTTAAAATAATTATTTCATCAAAATATTTAAGTAATTCTTTTGTATATTCTTTTCTTTTTTTTGGAGATAACGTTAGTTTTTCTCTTATTTCTACACTAGTGTGTTTTTTTATACCTAAAAGCTGAATCATATTATTACTCCTAAACTTTACATATATCTTTAAGTTATCTTACCCTTATTATACTGCTATTAATAATTTTTTTCATTTATATTATTACTATTTAATTATATCATAAAAACAAATAAGGGACTGAAAACAGCCCCTTAATGCAAATTACTTAAATAATCTAATTTCTATTATAAAATTTTATTAAACTACTCATCAATTCTTCTACTATATTTTACCTATATATTCTAAACTTTGTCAAATAGGTAATATTTATTTTAATTATAAGTGTTTACTTATAATTAGTATCTTATTCCACTCCAGTAGATGTTATCTTTAAGTATAGCCTTATCAGATAAGTTTACACCTTCAAGAGCCCACTTTTTAAATTCCATAAATCCTGTTCTATCCACTATATATCCAATATGCTCTTTTCCACCTGGAGCATCTCTGTCTATATACTGTTCTACATATTTATAGGTATTTAAAATTATTTTAATTATGCTTTCTTCATCAACCCAAACTATGAAATCTTCTGCAAGTCTTGGATTTTTCTTTCCCGTTCTACCCATTATAGCTAATCTATAATATTTTTCTTTACTTCTAGTCCATGCACCAGTTGGACAATTAATTACACATTCTCCACAACCTATACATTTACTATGATCTCTTACTGGTCTATAGTTTTCTGGATGAAGAGCTGCTGTAGATTTCTTTTTGCAAGCCTTAACACAAGCTCCACATGAAACACATTTATCCTTATCAAATTGTGGTTCAGTCATTCCTATAATACCAAAGTCATGCATTCTTGCCTTTATACAGTCATTTGGACAACCTGTTAATGCTATTTTAAAATGAAGATCATTTGGGAAAATTGCTTTTTCAATTTTCTTTGCAAAATTAGTTGTTTGATAGTTAGCAAAAGGACAAACTTTATTTCCTATACATGCAGATACATTTCTTGTTCCTGCTGCTGTATATCCCTTTCCTGGAACTTCTTGATTTATTTCTAATCCTTCTATTATTGGTTGAAGTAATAAATTAACTTCTGCAATATCTTCCATATCTATTCCTGGAATTTCGAATCCTTGTCTTGTTGTTAAATGTACAGTTCCATCACCATACTTGTCTGCTATTTCTTGAATTAATCCTAAATATTCAGCCTTTAAGAATCCACCTGGAACTCTCACTCTAGAAGCTGTTACTCCCCTATTTTTAGTTACTCTAAAGGCATTTTTTTTCAGCTTTTTAGTATTTATATCCATAGTGTATTCCTCCTAATCTATTAATTCTTTTCCTTTTACATAATTGAATACCGGTCCATCTAAACAAATATAAGTATCATCTATTTTACAATGTCCGCATTTACCTATTCCACAGCACATTTTTCTTTCTTGTGAAATCCATATGTTTTCTTCTTTAATTCCAAGTTTTAAGAATTCTAATACTGTAAATTTCATCATCATAGGTGGTCCTACAACAATTACTTGTACATTTTCTTTATCTTTTATATCAAGTTCTGGAACATATTTTGTAACAAGTCCAACATTACCTTTGTATCCTTCTTCTGCTCCATCTACAGTTAAAATAAGGTTCATATTCTTTTCCCAAGTTTTTATATCCTCTTTAAAAAGAATATCCTTTGGAGATTTAAATCCTGATATTAAAGTAAATGACTTACAGTCTTCTTTATTGCTTGAGAAATAATCTACTATTCCCTTAACTGGTGAAAGCCCAGTTCCTCCTGCTACTACTATAACTTCTTTATTTTTGTAATTTTCTATATCAAAGCCATTTCCATAAGGTCCTCTTAAGAATAGCTTATCACCTACATAGTTTTTAAATATCTCATCAGTTACTTTACCAACTTTTCTTATAGTTAAATCTACATAGTTTTCTCCAATTCCACTTACTGATATTGGAGCTTCTCCATACTTAGGTAATGATACTTCAAAGAATTGTCCTGGCTTTACATCACCTTTAAACTCCATTCTAAAAGTGTACTCTATTTCTGTATGCTCTATAACTTCTAATATTTCTGATATAAATGGTATATATTCATTTTTATTCATTTGAATTCACCTCATCCATAGCTTTTCCTAATTTATTTACACAATTTGAGAATGAAATATATTCTGGACATATATCATCACATCTACCACATCCAACACACATATGGTATCCCCATCTCTTTTTGTAATCATGTACTTTATGAAGAACTTTAAATCTCATTCTTTGTCCTTTATCTTGTCTGAAGCTATGTCCTCCAGCCATATCTGTATATCCATCAACATGACAAGATGCCCAAACTCTTCTTCTTTCTCCTACTTTTCCATTATCTTTATAGAATATATCTTGCATTGTAAAGCAAGTACACGTCGGACAAACAAAATTACATCTTCCACATGCTATACATCTTTCTCTATACTCATTCCACATAGTAGATTTCATAACTTTTAACTCTAAATTATCTGGAATATTAACTTTTACTTTGTTATCTTCAACAAAATCTGGTTTTACATCTAACTTTTCATTATTTAATTTTTCAAATATATCAACAAATTCCTCATCTTTAATATCTAAATAAATATCATTACCATCTTGTTTTACATAAGCATTATATTCTTCTGTTTTATTACTTCCCATGCTTACACAGAAACAATTATCAAAGCTTTTCTCGCATCCTATAAGAACAAACTTCGCTTTTTCTCTTAATTTTTTATAATATGGATCTTCAAATCCGTTTCTTAAATATATATCATCAATTCTTCTTAATGAATGAATATCACAACTTCTTAAAAATACAAGTATTGATTTTTCATCTACATCTGGTTCTTTTACTTCCTTTTCTGTAAAGAAAAATAAAGTTTGTGTTATTGGAAGAAGAACCTCTTTATATGAAAAAGCTGATTTCTTATCAAATTCTATTTCTTCAACTTTAGATATTTCTCCATATCTTACTATATCAGTATCTGAAAATCTTCCTTGTCCTTCAAAAATCTTTGGAGCATATATTTTATATTTTTTACTTAATTCACTTAATCCTTTATTGAAATCTTCTACTTTAAGTTTATATCCCATCTTTAACACCTCTTAGCCTTTATTTTTTCTTTTTTGAAAATCAGCATTAAACTCTTTATTAAAAACTTTAATATTTCATCTCCCTAATTTGTTATTATTATAACAATCTTATGTATAAATTATAGTTCTTTATAAAAATAAAAACCGTGATATTCATCACGATTTTTACTTTTTTCTATATATATAATAAAATTAAATAATTGTTAACACTTTTTTAAACTTTTAAATAGTTAAATATTCCACAAATTTTTTTTAAGAACATCCCCTAAAAAATTGTGAAAGTTTATCTCTATCTCTAACTACTATTTTTTTCTTTTCCATAATTATCAAATCATTTTTTTGTAAAATTTTCAACGCTCTTGATATTGTTTCTCTTGGAGTTCCAAACATATCTGCTAGATAAGTTATGCTCACATTTAAATCTATTAAAGTCCCGTTCTCAACTTTAATTCCATAATCTTTAGAAAGCTTCCAAAGTTTTGCAGCAACTCTTTTTTCAACTTTTATTGGTGTAGAGTTTTTTAATTGCCTATATAATCGTCTAACTTTTTTAGTTAAAGAAGATATAACTATCTTAGTTAATTCAAAATCACTTTTCATTACTTCTTCAAACTTAACTTTATCAAAAGATAATATTTCAGCTTTTTCAAAAACCTCACAGTTTATAGAAGATGCTAAATCATCTAAAACTACTGCATTAATAATAGAACTTTCATTTAAAATAAAAATTATTTTCTTTTGAGCTGATTCGTTTAATTTATATAACGCAACTTTTCCACTATATATAATATGAATTTTATTAACTTTTTCTTTATCTCTAAATATATGGCTACCCTTCATAAAGCATCTACTCTCGCCAAAATCAGATAATTCCTTTTTAGCTTCTTCACTTACCCCTTTAAATAAATCCATTTTATCTAATTGAATTTTTACTAATTCTTTCATCTTATCACACCTAATCTTACAAGATTTATAATATAACTATATACTATCCTATTAAATATTTCAAAGTAATATAAAAAAAATAGATAAACATTATATTCCTTGCTCCGTCCCATGTGCTCCAAGTCGCTGTCATACAATGTTTATCTCTTTGAAAACTGAAGGAAGGAAATTATAAAAACTTATTTATAGGGTAATATTTTATAATTTCCTAAAAAATAAAAAAGTACATCTATATAATTATGAATTATTTAGTTATATACTCCAAATAATCATATACCTATAGATGTACGTTAATTTTTATTAATTTTTTAAAGATTTATTTACTATAATTACAAACCAAATTAATGCTACGCCTAGAATAGCATGTCCAAGTCCTGCTATATGACTTAACCCAGCAAAATCAGTACCTAATACTTGTAAAATACCTCTAGCAGTTAACGTAGCTAATACGTATACTAATGAAACATTATAAAGTATAAACCATCCATTAAAGCCTTTATTTTTTGATATATTGAAGTTTTTTTCTAAAAGTAAAACTAAAATAAAAAATATAAATCCTAAAGTTAATGCATGTGTATGAACAACTGATAAAACTGTTTGTCCTTCAAATCCATTAAGTTTTGTAAACTCTCTATAGAACACTCCCATAATTAATCCTAAAATTAAATAACAAGTTGATAAATTAAAATATTTTTTCATTACTACCTCCATATTTCAATAAAAGTTATTTTTTAATAATGATTTTATATAATAATATAACTTATTAAGAAAAATTTCAATATAAATAAAAAGTAATTCTATATATAACTAAATATTATTTTATATTTTCAATCATAAATGGAGTATTTTGATAAATACAATAATTTAGCCAGTTACCAAATACTATATTTGCACTCCCCCTCCACTTAACTAAAGGTTCATTTTTTATATTATCTTTTGGAAAATAATTTTTAGGGATATCTATTTTTAACCCCTTATTTAAATCTCTTAAATATTCATTTTTTAAAGTATCTCTATCATACTCTAAGTGACCTGTTATAAATATTTGTCTTTTATCCTTAGTTATAATTATAAATACTCCTGCTTCTTCTGATTCAGACAGTATATCTAATTCTTTAACTCTTTCGATATCCTCTTTAGATATTGTTGTATGCCTTGAATGAGGAGCATAAAATATATCATCAAGACCTCTTGTTAAATCTTCCTTTTCTTTATTTATCCTATGTTCAAATACTCCGAAAATCTTATTTTTTAAAATCTTTTTTACTATATTGTAATGGTAATATAGTGCTGCTTGAGCTCCCCAACATATATGAAGTGTAGAAAAAACATTATTTTTACTCCACTCCATAATTTCCTTTAATTCATCCCAATAATCTACATCCTCATAATCCATAGTTTCAACAGGTGCCCCAGTTATAATTAATCCATCAAACTTTTTATCCCTTACTTCATCAAAGTAATTATAAAATTTCTCTAAATGCTCTATAGGAGTGTTTTGTGATGTATATGTTTTGGTCTGTAATAAAGTAATCTCTACTTGTATTGGAGTATTAGATAAATACCTTAAAAGCTGGTTTTCTGCCTGAATTTTCATTGGCATCAAATTTAAAATTGCTATTTTTAAAGGTCTTATATCTTGGGTTTTAGCTCTTTCTATATTCATTACAAATATATTTTCTTTAGATAATACCGTAAAGGCTGGTAACTCTTTTGGAATTTTTATTGGCATAATTAACCCCCTTATATAAAAATGTGAACATTTTATAATGAAAAATTAAAAATTAAGAATGAAGAATTAAGGAAAAAAATCCTTCGGATTTTTGATTAAAAGGTGCCTTGCACCAATATAATTTAAGTTTTGCTATGCAAAACATCCTCAATTTTACATTCTTAATTCTACATTCTCAATTTAAAGATTGCTTCGTAATCTTATACGTTTGCTTTGCTATTCATATATAATATATATATAAATGTTGCCTCCTTAAAATTACGTATATCAAATCCAGTTTCTTTCTTTATTTTTTCTATTCTATACATTAAAGTATTTCTATGTATATATAGATTCTTTGCTGCTTTGGTAAGAGATAAATCACACTTTAAAACCTCTTCTAATGTTTGAATAAGCTCATAATTAAATTTATTAAATATATTCTTATACTCTTTAATTAAATCATCAGTATATTCCTTTGATAAATTAAATATTGCCTTTTCTAAAAACATTTCATTTATATTATATACTTCTGGCTTTATCTTGAATTTATTACCAATTTCTAAAGCTTGTACAGCTCCTCTATATCCTTTAATAAATCCTTCAAAACTTTTATCTAATTTTGATATACTTACTTTAGATTTTACTCCTAATACCTCATCTATAGTTCCTTTTAAAGATAAAGCATGATCTAATTCATCTTCTAAATCTCCTAAAACTATTATCCTATCGTATATTTCTCCTACATAAACTTCATTTCTATCATAAGTATTTTCCACTATCTCAAAAGCCTCATTTTTATTATTAACTTCTATAAGTAATAATTTAGTTGAATATTTTATGTTATTATCCTCTAAAGAATCCCATTGTTTTCTTCCTTCTATTAGCTCTTGGATAACGTTTTCTTTATCTATAAGTTTATTTAATGTATATTCAATCATTGGAATTAATTTAATATTATCTTGCTCTAAAGTTATCTTCAATTTTCTTCCATTTATACATATTTTTCTTGTAATATTTGATTCTGTGTTGGGTAAATTATCAAATATTTTATTGTTATTTTCATCTAAAACTCTTACTCTCAATTCTGTATCTTTACATAATGCTTTTAATAATATAACTATTTCTACCATAACATCCACCCTTTTATAAATCCTTTTCATTTTATATTATATAATAAACTTATCGTAATGTAAAAAATATATTTAATTTGCTCTATATAAAATAAGAGATAAACATTATATTCCTTTCTCCGTCGCATACGCTCCAAGTCAACCTCATACAATGTTTATCTCTTTGTAAACTGAAGGAAGGAAATTATAAAAGCTCTAATTCTTACACTACGAATTTTAATACTCTAATAAAATTATCCGCAACTTGTCCCTAGATATAATTTCCTAAAAAATAAAAAGAGCCTCTCTTAATAAGGCCCTTTAATTTTAATTTATATATTAATTATTTTAGAAATATAGATTTAATTATATTTAAAATATCTTTTAAAATTTCATAATTATTAACTATATTTTCTTTAGTTACAATAGCATCAGCTGTAAATTCAGTTGCCACTTCACTTATATCTTTAATATTTTCAGTTATTTCACTCATATTTTTCGTTATGATAGGTAAATCCCTACATGTATTATTAATATTATTTTTATTGTTTTCTATTAGTTTTAAAATACAATTAATTAATTTATTTATCTTAAATAATACAATAACACCATATACTAATGCAAATATTAACAAGGAAAAAATTATAAATTTACAAAATAAATCTAAACTAATATACATTTTCTACCTACTATAACTCTTCACTTTCTTCTATATCTTCAACAACTTCTACTAATTCTTCTTTTTTAAGACCATCTTTTTTATCTTTTAAATAATCTTTTATTTTTGATTTAGCTTCTTCTACATTACTTTTTAAATTCTTTGTTTGCTCTACAGTAATTGATTTAACTTCATCTACTTTTTCTTTTATATCATTTCTAGTTTCTTTTCCTGACTTAGGAGCCAATAATACTCCTGATAAAACTCCTAATGCTCCACCAACTATTGTTGAAACTGTTGCAGTTTTAACTAATTTTCTTTTTTTCTCTCTTCTTTTCTTTTCAATTAAATTATACAAAGCCATTAATAACTCCTCCTATTTATCATATTTTTTGTTTTATTATACCATTATTTTCATTATTATTCTACAAAAAAGTTATAAAAACATAACATTTTATAACTTATATTTATAAATAAAATAAAAAAACTTATATTAAACAAAAAAAATTATAGGTCATCCTATAATTTTTTTTCAGACTGCTGACAAAGTGTCAGCAGTCTTTAATTTTATATAATTATCTAATATAATTTAAATATATTATTT
>NZ_JACSQZ010000018.1 GCF_014836325.1 Clostridium gallinarum | reverse complement strand
TATAAGGAGAAACAATATTAATATTACAGCAACAATATGCAATTAATTTTAAATGTCACAAAAAGCTTGCACTATCAGGAATTTACTAAAACCAGTAGGTACCTCATTAACTAGAAGTTCACCTCTATAGTTCATTCCCCAATAAACCTTTTCATCTTTCCAAACCCTTTCTTCACCAACAAAATTTTTGCTTCCTAAAAAGCTATCTTGGTAATAGTAGTTATATTTCTTATAAGAATAGTCTGTAGAGTTTGGTCTTAGTGGTTTATCCTTTTTAGCATTAGAAGCATAAGTGTTTCTTTTAGCCTCAACAATGAAATCAATAAAATTAATTAAGTCTCCCATAATAATCCCCCCATAAAGTACAGTACAATAATTATAAAGGAAAAATATGGAATATTCAATAAGCGTTATAGAAATACAATTAATTTTAAAGTGAGTTACTATAGATTATGGAAATTTATAAATGTATAATATAGTTATAATTTAACATAGGGGGCAAAATATATGAATAACTTAAAAAATCTTAGAGAAGTTATGAAAAAAGAAAATATAGATTATTATATTATTCCAAGTAGTGATTCTCATCAAAGTGAATATGTTGCAGAATATTTTAAAGGAAGAGAATTTATATCTGGATTTACAGGATCAGCAGGAACTCTTTTAGTTGGACTAGATAAAGCATATCTTTGGACTGATGGAAGATATTTTATTCAAGCTGAGAATGAATTGAAAAATAGTGGAATATCTCTTATGAAAATAAATACACCAGGATATCCAACTATGGAAGAATGGATAAGAGATAATTTAAAAGAAAATGATGTTCTAGGCTTTGATGGAAGACTATTTTCAGTAAATCAATATGAAAGCTATTTAAATATAGCTAATGAAAAGAAATTTAGCATTAACATGGAAAAAGATTTGTTAGAAGACATATGGAATAAAAGAAGTGAATTACCTAAAAATAAGATTTTTTTACATGATGAAAAGTATGCAGGAAAATCAGCTGGTGAAAAGCTAAATGAAGTTAGAAATAATATGGATAAAAAATGTGCTGATAGCTTTATATTATCTTCTTTAGATGATATAGCTTGGTTATGTAATATAAGAGGTAATGATGTTAAGTTTAATCCTGTTGCTCTTTCTTATGTAATAGTAGGAAAAGATTATGCAACTCTTTATATAGATAAAGATAAGGTTGATAATGAAACTAAGGATAAACTAAAATCTGAAGGATTTGAAATCAAGGGCTATGATGATATTGAAGCTGATGTAAAACTTTTATCTGGAACAGTAGTACTTGATCCAAATAAATTAAATGCTAAAATCTTTACTGCTTTAAATAGAGAAATAAAAGTAATAAGAGAAGTTAATGTAACAACTAATTTAAAAGCTATAAAAAATGAAACTGAAATAGCTAACTGGGAATTATCTCAAGTAAGAGATGGAGTAGCTATGGTTAAATTTATAAAATGGCTTAAAGAAAATATAGGTAAAGAAAAGATTAGTGAAATATCAGCTAGTGAAAAATTAACTGGGTTTAGAGCAATGGGGGAAAATTACAAAGGGGATAGTTTTGGAACTATAGCCGGTTATAAGGATCATGCAGCTATGATGCACTATTCCGCTACAGAAGCTAGTGAATATGAATTAAAAGCAGAAGGTATGTTTTTAGTAGATTCAGGAGCTCAATATTTAGATGGAACTACTGATATTACAAGAACATTTATATTAGGACCTATAACAGAAGAAGAAAAAATAGATTATACGTTAGTCTTAAAAGGACATATAGGATTAGCATCTGCTAAATTCTTAAGAGGAAGTACAGGAGTTAATTTAGATATTCTTGCAAGAAGACCTCTTTGGAATTATGGAATAGACTATAAATGTGGAACAGGTCATGGAGTAGGATTTTTCTTAAATGTTCATGAAGGGCCACAAGGAATAAGACCAAGTGGAAATAATGTAGTTTTAGAGCCAGGAATGATATTAACTAATGAACCAGGTGTTTATAAAGAAGGAAAACACGGAATAAGAACAGAAAATACTTTAATAGTAGAAAAAGATTTTGTGTCAGAGGAGTTTGGGGAATTCTATAAATTTAGAACTATATCATATTGTCCAATAGATTTAGATGGAGTTAACGTAGAAATGCTTTCTTCTGAAGAAAAAGAGTGGTTAAACAACTATCACGAAATGGTATTTGGAAAACTAAGCCCATACTTAAGCGAAGAAGAAAAAGAATTCTTAAAACGCGAAACTAGAACTATATAGAATGAATAATTAAGAATGTATAATGTAAAAATAATGTAAAATGAAGGTTGAAATTCAGCCTAAGCTGAATTTCTTCCACAATTTTTAATTCTTAATTCTACATTTTACATTTAAACAAGGCTTAGGCCTTTTTTTGTTTTGGTGGTGCTATAAATCTATTAATTAATAGAGCTATAAATATCCCAAAAAGAGTTTCTATAGTTCTATTAAGTGCATAGTAAATTGGATCAGTAAATGCATGAACGGTAGTCACTCCAAGAAATGCAATACAAGATACATTTATAGCACCAGGCTTATTTATTAAATTACATGAATAAATAACAACTATGATTCCTATTGAAATAGTTAAATATACTAAAAGCTTTCTAATAAAGTAAGGTTCAATATTATAGGTTAAAAATCTACATATTATTAGAAATAAAAGTCCTGTTGTAGCACCTAAAACTGTTCCTAAGCCTCTATTTATTGCCATCTTAATAGAATTGGATACAGTATCTTGAACACAAAAGACAACAGTTAGGCAAGCGAAAAAAGGTTCGCTTGGAAAAAGTAATAGACATAAAAATACTGCAAGTGCAGTTTTTATTGTTCTTAAACCAATTTTAGGAAAGTTTAAATTCATATAATGACTCCTTATTTTTTGTTAGTTTCATCGATAGTATTATTCTCTTTAGGTGGATGTATATACTTATTTATTAAAATTGCAACAATTACCCCAAAAGCTGTTTCAATTGTTCTTTGCAAAGAATAGCTTAGTGGATTATTATAGCTTTGAGATACTAGTATGCTCATTAATGTAATAGATGAAATAGAACAAGCGTGAGGTTTTTTTATTATATTACAGATATATATAATTAATGAAACGCCAAAGGCTACTACTAATGGTAAAACTTTGTGCAAATTAAGTCCATTAGCTATATATAGAAATATAACTCCTAATAAACCACCAAGAAGTGTTCCAATCAATCTGTTCACACCTAGGTTAACAGAATTTTCTACAGTGTCTTGAACACAGATTACAGCTGCAATTGCTGCAAAAAGAGAATTTGGCCAAAGTATAAGACATACTAAAACAGATAAAGCTGTTTTAATATTTCTGGATCCTATATGAGGCAATTCGAAAGTTTTCACAGTATCAACCCCAATCGTTTTAATATAATTATAGCATATAAGGTGTAAAAAAATTAGTACCAAAATATTTGTTAATAATACAAAAGAATGTAAATATTATTGCGAAAGTATAAATAGTTATTATAGAATTATAATTGATAATACTTAGAGAATATTCTAGAAAGAAGGTTAGTATGAATTTTTGGTTTTATTTATTAATTATTGAAATTATACCAATAGGTTTATTTATATTTGGGGGATTATATGAGTCTAACTCAACAAAATTTGATGAAAATAAGTTTGGATATAAAAATCAATATGCAATTAAGAATAAGTTAGCTTGGGAATACTCAAATAAAGTAGCTGCTAAAATTTTTGGCTCTATAGGGACTTTATTATTTATAGTAAATACTTTACTATTGTTTATGTTTGGTGAAGGTGTATTAACCTTTATTCTATTATTCAGTTTATTTATGGTTGTTTTCTCAAGAATGATGATAGATAGGCTTATTAAAAAGAAATTTAATAAATAACTATAAATTAAAAGTAATTGACAGTAATTTTAATATAGCATATCATAAGAGTAATAATAAAATAAATGCTATGAAAAGAAGAGTAGTAAAGAGAGAATGTCTAAAGAGAACTAGGGTAGGTGAAAGCTAGTGGCATAAAACTTTATGAAGATGGCCTTGGAGCATGTTTTCTGAGCTTAATTGCTAGGGAAATACGGGAGCAACCGTTATATTGCAAGGTGATAATGGTCACCTGTTGAGGTATTTATTGCGAAATAAATATGAATTAGAGTGGTAACACGTATAATGCGTCTCTATGTAGGTTTTAATAATCTATGTAGAGACTTTTTTATTATTTATGAGTATTTTTTATTAAATTAAGTAATTATTGTTAGGAGGAAAATGGTATGTGTAAAAAGACATATTATATTACTACACCAATTTATTATCCATCAACTAAACTTCATATTGGAAATACTTATACTACAGTAGCAGCAGATGCTCTTGCTAGATATAAGAGATTAACTGGATATGATGTAATGTTCTTAACAGGAACAGATGAGCATGGACAAAAGATTCAAAGAATAGCAGAAGAAAAAGGTATAACACCTAAGGAGCATGTAGATGAAATAGTAGCAGGAATTAAGGATTTATGGCAGTTAATGAATATTAGCTATGATAAATTTATAAGAACTACTGATGATTATCACATAAAAGCTGTTCAAGATATATTTAAGAAATTATATGATAATGGAGATATATATAAGTCATCATATGAAGGATTATATTGTACACCATGTGAATCCTTCTGGACTGAAACTCAACTAGTTAATGGAAACTGTCCTGATTGTGGAAGACCAGTAGAAAAATCAAAAGAAGAAGCTTATTTCTTTAAGATGAGTAAATATGCTGATAAATTAATGGATTATATAGAAGCTCATCCAGATTTTATTCAACCAGAATCAAGAAAGAATGAAATGGTTAATAACTTCTTAAAACCAGGATTACAAGATCTTTGCGTTTCAAGAACAAGCTTTAATTGGGGAGTTCCAGTTACTTTTGATGAAGGACACGTTGTTTATGTTTGGATAGATGCTCTTTCAAACTATATAACAGCTTTAGGATATGGAAGTGACAATAAAGAGCTTTATGAAAAATTCTGGCCAGCAGATGTTCACCTAATTGGTAAAGATATATTAAGATTCCATACTATTTATTGGCCAATTATGTTAATGGCTTTAGATTTACCATTACCAAAGCAAGTATTCGGACATGGATGGTTACTTGTTGATGGAGGAAAGATGTCTAAATCTAAGGGAAATGTAGTTGACCCAGTTGCTTTAGTTGAAAACTTTGGAGTAGATGCTGTTAGATACTACTTATTAAGAGAAATTCCATTTGGAGCAGATGGATTATTTAATAATGAAATATTTATAAAGAAAATAAATTCAGATCTTTGCAATGACTTAGGAAACTTATTATCTAGAACTGTAGCTATGATAGAAAAATATTTTGATGGAGTAATTCCAAACAATAATGTTAAAGAAGCTATAGATGATGAATTAATAAACTTAGCTTTAGAAACTCCTAAGAAGGTAAATGCAGCAATAGATAAGCTTAGAATACCAGAAGCTTTAGAATATATATTTGATTTAATTGGAAGAGCAAATAAGTATATAGATGAAACTACACCTTGGATATTAGCTAAGGATGAAGAAAAGAAAGAAAGACTAGGAACAGTTTTATATAACTTAGTTGAAAGCTTAAGATTCTCTTCAGTATTATTATCAGCATTCTTACCAGATACAAGCAAGAAGATAAATGAACAAATAAATGCAAGAAATATTACATTTGAATCATTAAATAGCTTTGATGGAACAGTAGTTGGAACTAAGGTTCAAAAGGGAGAAGCTCTATTCCCAAGAATAGATGTAGATAAAAAGTTAGCAGAATTAGAAGCTTTAAGAGAAGCACAATTAGCAGCTAATAAAAAGGATGAAAAGAGAGAAATAACTCCAATAAAAGAAGAAATTACTATAGAAGACTTCGAAAAAATAGACTTAAGAGTAGTAAAAGTATTAGCTTGTGAACCAATAAAGAAAGCTAAAAAGTTACTAAAGCTAAAAGTAGATTTAAATGGAGAAGAAAGACAAGTGGTTTCAGGAATAGCTCAATACTATAAACCAGAAGAATTAGTTGGTAAATACGTAGTATTAGTAGCAAACTTAAAACCAGTAACACTAAGAGGGGAATTATCACAAGGAATGATACTAGCAGCAGCTACAGATGATGATAGCTTATTAAAACTAGTAAATCCAGGAGAGCTACCAACAGGAAGCAGTGTAAGATAAATTAAAAATTAAGAATGAAGAATGTAAAATTGAGGGAATAATTTAGCGCCAGCTAAATTATAAAAATACAAAACTCAGCTTAAGCTGAGTTTTCTCCTTAATTCTACATTTTTAATTTTACATTCTTAATTCAAACAAGGGGGTTTTTTATGAATATTATAGTTGGAAATGCATGGCCTTATGCAAATGGTCCATTGCATTTAGGAAGAATAGCTGTTTGGCTACCAGGGGATATAATTGCGAGGTATCATAGGCTTATGGGGGATGATGTTATATTTTTATCTGGTACTGACTGTCATGGTACTCCTGTAACTATGAAGGCTAAGGAGGAGGGAATAACTCCTTTAGAGGCAGCTAATAAATATCATGATGAATTTAAAAAGTGTTTTAGTAGTCTTGGATTTTCCTTTGATGTATTTGAGAAAACACATTCTGATTATCATGAGAATAAGGTAAAGGAATTTATTCTTGATTTATATAATAAGGGATATATTTACGAAAAGGAAATAGAGCAAACCTATTGCGAAGCTTGTAATGAGTTTTTATCGGATAGATATGTAGAGGGGAAATGTCCTCATTGTGGAGAAATAGTTTTAGAGGAGCAATGTGAAAATTGTTCTGAAATAGTAGAGTATGAGGATCTTTTAGATAAGAGATGTAAGCTTTGTGGCAATGAAACCATAGTAAAACAAACAAAGCATTTATTTTTCTCTCTTTCTAAATTTGAAAAAGATGTTAGAAGGCTTTTAATTAGACAAAAGGGTTGGAGAGAAAATGCTCAAAAGATAGTTAAAAGATATTTAGATGAAGGATTAAGAGATAAAGCTGTTACTAGAGATTTTAATTGGGGTGTAGATGTTCCTTTGGATGGATATGAAGATAAAAAAATATATGTTTGGATAGAAGCTGTTATGGGATATTTAACAGCAAGTATGAAGGTTTTAGAAGGAACAGATATAGATTGGAGAGAGTATTGGCAAGGGGAAGATTCTAGAGTTTACTTTGTTCATGGAAAAGACAATATTCCTTTCCATACTGTAATATTCCCTGCAATCTTAGCAGGACTTGGAATAAAAAATCCTAATTTAAGAGTTATATCAAGTGAATATTTAAAGTTAGAAGGAAAAAACTTTTCATCAGTTAAGAACTGGGCAATATGGGCTGATTATATAGTTGAAAATTATAATGTAGATGAATTTAGATACTATTTATCTATAAATTCTCCAGAAAATAAAGATACAGACTTTACTTGGAGAGATTTTATAAACGTAATTAATAGAGATCTAGCTAGTAATATTGGCGATTTTATAAATAAAGTTATAGGAGATATAAATAATAAGAGTAATTCTATAGTTCCAAATGGAACAATATCAAAAGAATTTAAAAACCAAATATTTGATTTATACTTTGATGTTGGGGATTATATAGAAGAAGGAAAATTCAAAAGTGCCCTTTTAAGTATTTTAGATTTTGTTAGACAAGCTAATAAGGACTATGAAAATGGAGATATAAGTCTTTATGAGGCATTACAACTAGTTGTAAATATATCAAATTTATTAGAACCTTTTATGCCGAAGACATGTGAGAAAATACGTATTTCACTAGATATAAAAGAACCAATATGGAGTTATACAGAAAAAAACTCTGGTACGATTTCAGATATAGATGTTCTATTTGATAGAATTGATAGAAAGAAAGCTATTGATGAAGTGAAAAGATTAAAAGAAGAAAAGAATTAGATGTAAAAAGGAAAAACCCTAGATTAAACATTTTGGGGAAAATTTAATCTAGGGACCATTAGATGGTTTTAGGGGTAAATAATAATGCTTTAACTACTTTACAGTTATCATGATAACTTAGCAATATGACAGAATTGTGTCAAAAAAATAAATAAAATATTAAGATTAGGAAATCCATTTAAATAATTGCAAAAAAATAATATTTACAATTCATGTTAATAGTTGTATATTAAATTTGTTAACTAAATGTTAATTAAAATTTAATAAAAAGTATTAAATTAAAAGGAGAAATATTTAATGGATAGTTTTTCTATTTTAAGCGGTCTAATAGGTGGACTAGGTATGTTTTTATACGGCATGAAGCTAATGGGTGATGGATTAGAAAATGCCGCAGGAGAAGGATTAAAAACAATACTTGAAAAATTAACTAGTAACAAATACATAGCAGTTTTAGTAGGTGCAGCGGTTACAGCTATAATTCAAAGCTCTAGTGCTACAACAGTAATGGTAGTTAGTTTTGTAAATGCTGGATTAATGTCATTAATACAAGCTGCAGGAGTAATAATGGGGGCTAATATTGGGACAACCATAACTGCCCAAATGGTATCATTTAATTTAGATGCTATTGCTCCAATATTTATAGGGGTAGGAGCTATAATATTACTTGTAGCAAAGAAAAAGAAAGTTAGAGATATAGCAAGTATTGCATTAGGCTTTGGGATTTTATTTTTAGGAATGAGTGCAATGTCAACAGCTATGAAACCTATAGCAGAAGCAAGTTGGTTTAAGGAGTTTGTTATTATAGTAGCAGACAATAGTATATTAGGTTTACTAGCGGGTCTTGGAATGACTGCTGTTGTACAAAGTTCATCAGCAACAACTGGTATATTAGTAGCTTTAGCAACAACAGGTTCAATAGATATGTACTTAGCATTCCCAGTAATATTAGGATGTAATATTGGAACGTGTGTTACAGCTATATTAGCATCTTTAGGAGCTAATAGAACTGCTAAAAAGGCAGCTTTAATACATTTATTCTTTAATACAATTGGAGCGATAATTTTCTTCCCATTTATAACTCCATTTATAAAATTAGTGCAGTCTACAGATCCAAGTGTAGCAAGACAAGTAGCAAATGCACATACTATATTTAATTTAACTGTAACTATTATACTATTACCATTATCAGGCTATTTGGTTAAGTTAGTAAATTTAATACTTCCAGGAGATTCTGAAATAGAAAAAGAAGGCGCTATATATTTAGATAAGAATTTATTAGAAACTCCAGTAGTAGCTAATGGACAAGTATTAAAGGAAACATTAAGAATGGCAGAAAAGGCTAAGAAGAACTTAATTCTAGCAATGGAAGCATTTAATGACAATAATGGTGAAGCAGTAGAAAAAGTATATAAAAATGAGAAGATTATAAATGCGTTAGAAAAAGATATAACGGATTATTTAGTTGAATTATCTCAATTAGAATTACCAGAAGCTGATATTAAATTATTTAGTTCTACATATCATGTAATAAATGATATTGAAAGAATAGGAGATCATGCTGAAAATATTGCTGACCTAGCAGTTGAAAAAATGAATAAAGGTGTTCATCTTGGAGATAGTGCTAAGGAAGAGTTAAAAATGATGTATGAAAAAACCATTAAGGCAATGGAAGTTTCAATTGATAATTATAGCAAGAAAAGTGGAGTAATTCCTAAGGAAATAGAAGTAATAGAAGAAGAAATAGATAATTTAGAAAAGACTTTTAGAGAAAATAATATAAAAAGATTAAATGAAAAGAAGTGTTCAGCAGCATCAAGTGTTATATTCTTAGATTTAATAAGTAATCTAGAAAGAATAGGAGATCATGCTAACAACATTGGACGAGCTGGGAAAAAAGATTAGAGTTTAGTGAAATGTAGGTAGAAATTTATTGAAGTGAATTTACTTTGGAGATTTCCACCTATTTTACTGCTTTTATATAATACAAATACATTTTTAGTTAGGTTATAATTATGCTATAATCTATGAAAGTGCAATAATATTGAAGGGAGGGATTAGGATAGCTACAATAAGAGATGTAAGTAAGTTAGCTGGAGTTTCAGTTGCAACTGTGTCTAGAGTAATTAATAAAAAGGGATATGTAAGTAAGGAAACGGAAGAAGCTATTCTTAATGCAATGAAGATGTTAAATTATACTCCTAATGATGTTGCTAGAAGATTAGCTGGTAAAAAGTCTAACACAATAGGACTTATTATACCCAATATTTTAAATCCGTTCTTTCCGGAAATTGCTAGAGCGGCAGAAGATACAGCTAATAAACTTGGTTTTAATTTAATTCTTTGCAATTCTGATAATAATAGAGAAAAAGAAAATCAATACTATGAAATGCTTATAAGTAAGCAAGTAGATGGAATAATCATTGCTTCATATACTGCAAAGCCTGAAGATTTAATAGCAATTATGGAAAAAAATATACCTGTAGTGGTACTAGATAGAAAGTACGACAAATTTAATATTCCTTCAATAAAGGTAGATGATGTATTTGGAGGAGAGCTTGCAGCTAAACATTTAATAGAATGTGGATGTAAGAAAATTGCTCATATAACAGGCTCTATGTATATTGAATCATTTCAAGAAAGACTGGAAGGTTTTGAAAAAGTATTGAAGGAAAATGATATATATAATCCACAACTAATAAAAACTACTGATGTATCATTAAAGGGTGGATATGAAGCAACTAAAAAATTATTTGAAGAAAAAAGAGAAATAGATGGGATATTTGCAGGAAATGATATTTTAGCTATTGGTTGTTATAAAGCATTAAATGATTTAGGATACAATATTTATAGTGATGTAAAACTTATAGGCTATGATGGGCTTGAATCTAATATAAATTATTTAGAAATATCTTCAATAGCACAACCTATGTATAACTTAGGAAAGTATGCCGTAGAGTTATTAGTAAAAAAAATAAAGAATGAAGAAGATATATTTAAAGAAAAAATTAAGTTAGATTTAGAAGTTGTAAAGAGAAAATCAACAATTGGAAAATAAACTAATTTTAAAATAACCATTTTAAAAGGTGGTTATTTTTTTTATATTAATTTAGGGGATTAAGTCTAAGAAATATTTTACAAATAATGAAATTAATATAAAAGTTTTCGTGTTTAAATTTAATTATTCATTAAATTCAGAAAAATATAAATAAAATATGAAAACATTTTCTAAAACTGTTGACATAAATAAAATATAGTGATAATTTTAATATATAACCGGTTACATATTTTAAGAATTTATAATTTATAAATTAGTTAAAGTATTGCAAATAAAGGCTTTATAGAAGATTAATTAATAGTGGAAGCGGTTAAAGTGGAGGTAGTTATGAAAAAAGTAGTAGTAGTTGGTAGCCTTAATATGGATTTAGTTATAGAAGTTGATAGAATTCCTAAAATTGGTGAAACCATTAAGGGCGATGAAATGAGTTATCTAATAGGAGGAAAAGGATCAAATCAAGCAGTTTCAGCTTGTAGGCTTGGAAATGATGTTAGTATGATTGGTTGTGTTGGTAATGATACATTTGGAGATAAAATTTTAAAGCACTTAAAAGAAGAAGGCGTAAATATAGATGGAATAAAATGTGATGAAGCTACTTTTACTGGAATAGCAACTATATTTAAAACAAAGGAAGATAATTCTATAGTAGTAATTCCAGGAGCAAATGATTTTTGTAATACAGATTTAATAGATGAAAACATAGAAACGATAAAATCGGCAGATATATTAATTGTTCAATTAGAAATTCCAATGGAAACTGTTGAATATGCATTAAAAATAGCTAAGGAAAATGGAGTTAAGACAATATTGAATCCAGCACCAGCAAGAAAGCTTAGCAAAGAAATATTAAAAAATGCAGACTTTATTACACCTAATGAAACAGAATTTGAAATAATAGCAAATAAGAATTTTAAAGATGAAAATGAGCTTGAAGAATCTATGATAGCTTGGCAAGCAGAAAATCCATTAACTAGATTAGTAGTTACTAGAGGCAAAGATGGTTCTTCATATGTAGAAGGTGATGAAGTTGAAACTATAAAAACTATAAAAGTAGACGTATTGGATACAACAGGAGCAGGGGATACCTTTAATGGATCTTTAGCTCATGGAGTAAGCCATAATTTATTAATTAGCGAAGCAGTAGCTTTTGCTGGAACAGCAGCATCGTTATCAGTAACTAAGTTTGGGGCCCAAACAGGAATGCCAAAACTTGAGGAAGTTAATAAAATTTATAACAAGAAAAAATGATTAATAAGAGATAAATCTTATATTCATTAGTAAAGAGAATATTTTAAAGTTTATTATTATTTAAAAGTTAAATATCAATTGGTAATTACAAAATAAAAAGTTGAAGGGACTGATTTTCTTGAATTTTACAAAAAAAATATCATTATTATCAATTTCATTTGTTCTAACTACAGCCTATGCGATTTCACCGGGTATTCCACTTATGATGAGAGATTTTCCAAATCAATCAGAAATGTCAATTCAAATGTTAACTACTATACCAGCTCTTTCTGTTATGATTATGGTTCTAATTAGTAGTTTAATTTCAAAGCATATAGGAAGCAAAACAACTGTTATTATAGGTCTTATTTTTATTTCTATATTTGGACCATTACCGGTTATTTTAAATAGTTTTCCAGTGATTCTGTTATGTAGATTGCTTTTGGGTGTAGGATTTGGTTTAGTAAATCCACTTGCTGTTAGTTTAATTAGTAAGTTTTTCAATGGTGATGAAAAAGCTACATTGCTAGGGTTTAGAGGAGCTGTTGAGAGTCTTGGACAATCAGCATTAACTTTAGTTGCTGGATACCTATTAACATTTGGATGGAGGTATTCATTTCTTGTATATTTAGTTGCAATTCCTATACTAATATTCTTTATGATTTTCATTCCAGATATAAGTAAAGAAGAAAAAGAAGTAAAACAAAAAGCCGAGATAAAAAATGAAAATGGTGTTAGAAAAAATACACTTAATTTAAACGTTTTAATGTTTGCGAGTGTTTTATTCTTTATAATTCTTACATATGTTGGCGTTAAGGTTAAATTATCTACATTAATTGTGAATAAAGGGTATGGAACTGTCGTAGATGCTGGACAAATTTTAAGTTTATTGACATTTATTGGAATGTTCGCTGCTATGTGTTTTGGTAAGTTTTATAAAATCCTTAAAAATAATTTATTAACTTTAGCTATAATAGTTATAGGTTTAGGGCAAATAATTGTAGGTTATTCAAATAGTCTAATAATGACATATATAGGATCGATATTAATAGGATTTTTCTATCCTCTAGTAGTTGCATTTATATTTAATATTTGTTCTACAATATCTAATGAGAATCAAGTTACTTTAACTACTTCAATTATGTTAGTTGGATGTAACACAGGAGCATTTTTAGCACCATATGGATTAAAATTGGTAAATTTAATAATTAGACAAGATAATCCAACATTAGTATTTACTATATATGGTTGTGTACTATTTGTAATAGCTATAGTTATTTATTATGTATTAAAAAATGTGCAAAAGAAGTACAAAGGTAGCATGGAGTAAAAAATAAATTTATTAATAGCATTTAATATAATTAAAATATTTTAAATAAGAAAGGATTGATTAAGTATGAAGAGGAAAGAAAAAATAATTATTGATACAGATCCTGGAATTGATGATGCAGCAGCTATTATTATTGCGTTAAATCATCCAGAATTAGATGTTAGATTAATTACAACGGTTATGGGTAATGTAAATGTTGATTATACAACAAATAATGCTTTAAAACTTGTTGAGTTTTGTGGAAAAGATGTTCCGATAGCACGTGGTGCTGATTCACCACTTATTAGGGAGTATGAAGATGCTAGCTATGCTCATGGTGAAACAGGAATGGATGGGTATAATTTTCCAGAGCCCAAAAAGAATATATTAAATGTACATGCTGTTGAAGCATTAAGAAATACAATAGAAATAGAAAAAGATCCAATAACTTTGGTAGCAATAGGAGCTTATACAAACATAGCTCTTCTAATAAAGCTATATCCTGAGGTCGCAAAGAAAGTTAAGAGAATAGTAATTATGGGAGGATCACTTTCTATTGGTAATACAACAAGTAGTGCAGAATTTAATGTTTATGCAGATCCACATGCAGCAGAAATAATGTTTAAATCTGGAATTCCAATAGTGATGGTTGGTTTAGATGTTACAACAAAGGCATTATTGTCATTTGATTCAGTAGTTAGCATAAAAGATTCTGGTCGTACTGGAGCCATGTTGCATGATATTTTTAAACATTATCGCTCAGCAACAATGACAAACGGATTAAGAATGCATGATGCTTGTGCTATATTATATTTAGTTCATCCTGAATTATTTGAAACAAAAGAAATGTTTATAGAGATATGTACAGAAGGACCAGCTATGGGAGCGACTGTTGGTGATATTCGAAATGCATACCATGATGGAAAAACAAATACAACTGTATGTACAGATCTTGATATTGATAGTTTTAATAATTGGTTTGTTGATTTCATTAAAAATATAGATAACTAAAAACAATATAAGGATGCAATAAGCGTAATTGTTAGTAATCTTACATCTCTTTATTCTTAGAAAGTTTATAATATATTTGAAAGTATAGAAAATCAGGAATAGGAGTATGTATTACTTCAATATCTTCAGTTGATAGTAGATAATCTTATAGAAAATACTTAACTGATATATATATTTCGTAGAAGATTAGAAAAATATCAATAAATAATAAACTAGGCTGTTGTCAATGAAGACTACAGTCTAGTTTATTATTTAGGGGAGAGAGTATATTAATATAAAAGTAAAAAATATGGTTAGTATCTATATTTTTGTACTATAATGATAAATATAAATAAAAAGTTAGTTTGGAGGTATAAAAAATGGAAAATAAGTATATAATATTTGATACACACGCCCATTATGATGATAACTCATTTGATGAAGATAGAGAGGCAGTTTTAAGCCAAATTAAAGAAAATGGTGTTGTAGGAATACTAAATTGCGCATCAAGTTATGAAAGTATAGAAAAAACATATAAATTAACTATAGAGAATGATTTTATTTTTGGAGCACTAGGTATACATCCAGAAAATGCAGATGAATTTAATAATGCTGTAGAGAAAGAAATTATAGAGTTAATAAATGAAAATAAAAAGATACTTGCTATAGGTGAAATAGGACTTGATTACTATTGGGAAGAAAATCCTCCTAAGGAAGTTCAAAAAGATGTTTTTAGAAAACAAATGAAACTAGCAGAAAAGTTAAATCTTCCAGTTATAATACATGATAGAGATGCTCATCAAGATACCTTAGAAATAATGAAAGAATTTCCTAATGTTAAAGGAATTGTTCATTGTTTTTCAGGAAGTGTAGAATTTGCTTTAGAATGTATAAAGCTTGGTTATTATATAGGAATTGGAGGAGTAGTAACTTTTAAAAATGCTAAAAAGGTAGTTGAAGTAGTTAAAAAAATACCATTAGATAAAATATTAGTAGAAACAGATGCTCCTTATATGGCACCTACGCCAAATAGAGGAAAAAGAAATAAGTCTGATTATATAGCATATATAATAGAACAAATTGCTCAAATAAAAGATTTAGAGCCTAAAGAGGTAAATATAGCTGTAAATGACAATTTTAAAAGGTTGATAGAAAGAGAGATATAAAGTAAAATTAAACAGTATATTAGAAAATTTTAACATATTTATTCACCGATGATAAAGTTACAAATAACATCTACTTTCAATTAAGAACTGTAAATTGCTATTATATTTATAATTTATATTTTAAGTATGCACAGTGCTGCATTTTGTACACAGTTTTATATTGCAAGAGGTCAAGTTTGACAAAAATGCTTATTTCAATTATAATGCAAAAGACGCTCTTGCCCAGGGGAGGAAGTAGAGATGGTAGAAAATTTTAAGAAATACCTGAAAAATAACTTTTCTAACGGTCCGAAGGCAAAAATACTGATAGGTGTAATAACAATTGCTATTTTATTATCAGTGACGTTGGTAAATATGAGAAAAACTATAACTATGAAGATAGACGGAAAAGAAGAGACATTTGTCACATATAAGAGGACTGTTAAAGATGTGTTGGATACTAAAGGGATTATAATTAATCTCAAGGATAAAGTTCAACCAGCTTTAAATAGTAATGTATCTGAAGGTGATACAATATCTATTAAAAGAGCTGTTTCAGTAGAGTTAACTATAGGAGATAAAAAAGTAAATATAGAAACTGCTGAAAACACTATAGAAGAAATGCTAAATGTAGAAAAAGAAGAACTTAAAAATCAAGGAATTGAATACAATTATGGAGTTGATGAAGTAACTCCAGCATTAAGTACTAAGATTGAATCTAATCTACAAATCAACTTAGTTAAAGTTGAAATTAAAAATGAATTAGCAAAAGAAGCTATTGATTATGATGTTATCGTAGAAGAGGATTCAGATCTTGATAGCGGTCTAGAAGAAATTAGACAAGAAGGAACAGCAGGAGAAAAAGAAGTTCTTTACGAAGTAGTTTATAAAAATGGTAAAGAAGTTTCTAAAGCTGTAAAAAGTTCAAAAGTAGTAGCTGAACCAGTAAATAAAATTGTTGCGCAAGGAACAAGAAGAGTCTTTGCAAGTAGAGATGGGCAACTATTAAATTATAAGAGCGTGCTTTACTGTGAATCTACTGCTTATAGTGGTGGCGGGGTAACAGCAACAGGAACTGTACCTGTAAGAAATCCAAATGGTATAAGTACTATAGCGGTGGATCCAAGAGTTATCCCTCTAGGATCACTAGTATATGTTGAGGGATATGGAAAAGCAGTAGCTGCAGACACTGGTGGAGCTATACAAGGAAATATCGTTGATGTATATATGAATTCTCAAGAAGAAGCATATAGTAGTTGGGGAAGAAAATATAATGTTCCTGTATATATTATAGCTTACCCAGGCGA
The DNA here is from genome assembly GCF_014836325.1 of Clostridium gallinarum. GTDB lineage: Bacteria > Bacillota > Clostridia > Clostridiales > Clostridiaceae > Clostridium > Clostridium gallinarum. The sequence goes on along the minus strand of NZ_JACSQZ010000018.1, from coordinate 36,829 downwards.
ATGGTAAAATAAGAGGATGCTCTAAAAGAGCATCCTTTTGTTTTAGTTATAATTGACATAATAAATATATAGAGATAAATTATTCTTAGGCGCATTTAGAAAGGAAGTTAATATTTTGATAAAAGAAGTTATTGTAGTTGAAGGAAGAGATGATATTACAGCTGTTAAACAAGCTGTAGATGCTGAAGTTATAGCAGTAGGTGGATTTGGAATAAATGCTAGAGTTATAGAAAGAATAAAAGAAGCACAAAAAAGAAAAGGTGTAATAGTATTAACAGATCCAGATTTTGCAGGAGAAAAAATAAGAAGTATAATTTCAAAAAGAGTAAAAGGCATAAAACATGCTTACATTGCTCAGGAAGATGGAATTAAAGGCGATGATATTGGTGTTGAAAATGCCACTCCAGAAGTTATTATAGAAGCTTTAAATAGAGCTAAGGTATCAGAAGAAGTAATTGAAGAAATATTCACATCTGAAGATATGTTTTATTTTAAACTTACAGGAGATATAAGTTCTAAAAAAAGAAGAATAATGTTAGGTAAAGAATTAGGAATAGGCTACGGAAATGCTAATCAAATGTTAATTAGACTAAATAAATATTCCATAAGTAAAGAAGAATTTATCAAGGCAATAGAAAAAATAGAAAAGAATATAGGAGGTATAGATAGTGGAAATTAAGGATGTTAAAACTGCTGAGTTAGTTAAAAAATATAATTTTAAGTTTTCAAAAAGTTTAGGACAAAATTTCCTAGTAGATGATTCAGTGCCAAGAGATATAGTTTCAGGTGCTGAAGTAGATGAAAATGATCTTATTATTGAAATAGGACCTGGGGTAGGTACTTTAACAGCTCAACTATTAAATAAGGCTAAGAAAGTAGTTGCTATAGAATTAGATAATGATTTAATTCCTATTTTAACTCAGGAAATTGGAGATAATCCAAAATTTGAATTAATACATAATGATGCATTAAAGGTAGATTTTAATGAAGTAATTGGTGATGAAAAGAGTGTTAAGCTAGTTGCTAATTTACCTTACTATGTAACTACGCCAATTATAGTTAAACTTTTAAAGGAAAATTATAATTTTAAATCTTTAACTATAATGATTCAAAAAGAAGTTGCTGAAAGAATGAATGCAGAACCAGGAAATAAAGATTATGGTTCACTTTCTTTATTAGTTCAGTATTATTGTGATACTAAAATAATAAGAAGAGTTCCACCACAATGCTTTATTCCAAGACCAAAGGTTGATTCTATCGTAATTAGATTAGATAGATTAAGTGAACCTAAGGTTAAGGTTGAAAATGAAAAACTATTCTTTGAAATAATAAGAAGCTCATTTAATATGAGAAGAAAAACTTTATGGAATGGTGTAAAGAATATAGGCTTAGCTAAGGAAAATTTAGAATTAGCTTTTGAGGAAGCAAGTATAGATCCAAAAAGAAGAGGAGAAACTTTAACTATAGAAGAATTTGCTACTCTTTCTGATAAAATAAATAAATATTTAAAAATGAAATAAAGAATAACTCGTGAGAATTTTGGCATAAAATACAATAATCTCACGAGTTTTATTTTTAACATATTTAGATATGAAAAGCATATAATGTAATGAATTAATGTAAAATGGAGGTTCTAGAGGTTTGTCACAAGTAAACAAGTTATATAGAAATTTTATTATTTTACAAGAAGATGAAAGAGGTTATACAAATTCTAATGACAAAACCTTATCTGGATATTCTAAGATAGAAGCTAAGGGGGATGTATGTAAAATATCTTTTTATGCTCAAAATCTAAGGAAGGATGATGAGGAATATTGTATTTTTGCTATTTGTAATAAGAAGGATACAAAAAAAATAATTAATCTAGGAAAAATAAATATTTCAGATAGTGGTAAAGCAGAAATAACAAAAGAGTATCCTTTAGATAATGTAGGGGGCTTAGGAGTATCTTATGATAAGATATCTGGAGCAGCAATAGGAAAAATGAAAAATAATGTTCCTATAATAATTATGTGTGGATTTATTAATGGAGAACAACCAGGAGATAGTTGGAAAAATTATAAGGTTGAAAAATGTGCTCCAGGTAAGTCTAAGGATAAAATGGAGTATATTAAAAAGGAAGAGAAAAAGAAGAAACATAGAGGAGAAGAAATAGATAATATAGTAGTATCTGTAAATTTAGAAGAGGAAATAACGGAACCGATAGTAGAAGAAGTAATTGAAGAGAGAAATGTTGATTTAAATGAAGAAGAGGAAAGCGTAGAAGTAGAGGAAATAAAAGATAATAAAGAAGATTTAGTAATAGATGAAAATGAAACAAGAGATTCTAAAGAGGAAGAAGAAATAATAGATGAAGATAATCCTTTTAAGGATAAAGAGTGTAATGAAAATCCATTTGATGTAAAAATTAAAGATAATCTATATGGAATTGAGGATTTAAATAGAGGTTATTTAAAAAATAAATTTGATAAGTATGAGGAAGAATTAGAAAACACTAATGAATTTAAAATAAAAGGAAGTGTTGGAGAATACTTTGAAGGTTTAGTAAGTGGATTTGAACAGTGTAGAGATAAGTATGAAGAAATTAAATATTGTAAGTGGTACAAGGTTCCTGTAAATGACTTACATGAAATGTGCAACATGTCTAACTACAATAGATATGCAGTAGCATTTTATCCTATGCTTAACTATTATCCATATATAAGAAAATATAAACACTTTATGCTAGGATATAAATGTGATAAAGAAGGAAATTTAAGATATATTGTATATGGAATTCCAGGAATGAAGAATAAGGATGAACAACCTTATGAAGGAAAGACAGGATTTGTAACATGGGTTAATGAGGAAGATAGGGATGGAGTAGGATGTTGGTTGATGTTCTATGATTTTAAAAATTCAACTGTTGTTGTACCTATGGAATAATGACAAGGGATAAATGTACTTATAAATCCCAATGAGTATATTTAAGAATAAGAAGTTATATACCATCACCCTACTGGTAGTCCTTATGTTTACAATAATCCTGATGAGTCAGTTTTTTGTTAAGGATATTAAACAATATGCGTTATCAAATAATAATGCTGAAAGGTTTAATATGCATATATTGAGAGAGGGAAAATATAGTTTTTTATTACCAGAAGGATGGACTATAGAAGATGTAAATAATGATGATAGTGATATTTTTGTTAGTTTTAATAAAGAAGATAGGATACATGGGAGTGTGACTATTATAGAAGAGAACTTAAAAAAATCTTTCAATGATATCACTAATGAAGAAAATAATATTAAAGTATTTGATGAAGATTATAAATGGTATGTTATAACATTAAAGAAAGATAGTTATACAAATAAATACTATCTTAGAGATTACTCAGAGGGAAAAGTTCTTATATTACAATTTTCTTATAAAGATATTAGGGAAAAAGAAAGTATAAAGATAGTTTTTAATGAGATTGCAATGAGTTTTAACTGATGGAACAATATAAGATTTGCCATTAGAAGGCTAAAGTATTATAATTTATTTATAATTGGGAGAAGTAATTACTTCTCCTAATTAGCTATTAAGGATTGTAGGAAGACCTTTATAGAGGGGAAGGATATTATTGAAAAGGACAATTAAAGTTTTAGTTTCTATGTTATTAGTAATACTATCACTAAATTTAACATCTTGCGGAGTAATAGATAGTATAAAAAGTAAGTTTAAAAGAGGAAATGATTATTTTAATAATGTAAATCAAGTAGATCAAATAAGTATTCAGAGTATTAGGGATAAATCATTTAAATTTCTTGTAACAGATGATCAATCTATTGAGGAGATGTATAATCTTTTATCTAAAGCAAAAGAAAGTGATAAAAAATCTGATTTAGATCCAGATTATATATTTGAGATAAAGATGGGGGAAGAAGTTAAAAAGTTTAATTATGTAGTTGGTGCACATGAAGGTAATTTCTATGATGATGAAATGAGTTTTACTGTTTCAAAAAGACTAGATGAAGGATTACTTCAAAACCTATCTATAATAAGAAAGCCTAGAGAATTTGAATACATATATTATGAGCCTATACTTGATGTAATTAAAAACTTAAGTGAAACTTTAGATTATAATAATAGCAAGATAGGAGTAGATATTAAAGATGATGTAGATTGTTTAAAATATATATTTTCTACAGACTTAGAGAGCTTTTTAAAGAAAGCAGAAAAAATTGCTCCTAATATACAAATAATAGATAATAATGAAAGTGATTTCGATATTATAATAAGGATTAAAAATAGAGGGCATAGCACAACTCAATATAAGAGTAATATAACAGTTGAGGTTAAGGATGACAGTCAACATTATTACTATTATGTAGTTGGAGAAAATGAATATAAAGAATGGAATATTAACATCTATACGGAAGATGATCTTCCTAAGGATGTAGAGAAAAATTGGTAGGAGGGTTTTTTATGTCAAGTTGTTCGACTTGTCCAAGTCAAGAAAAATGTAGTTCAAAGTTAACTCTTGGACCACAAGGTTGTGGAAAATTACAACCAAAGTATGGAGTAATTAAAAATGTTATAGGAGTAATAAGTGGTAAAGGTGGAGTTGGTAAATCTACAGTTACTGGGATATTAGCTAGTACATTAAGAAAAAAAGGATATAAAGTTGGAGTATTAGATGCGGATATTACAGGACCATCTATGCCGAGATTTTTTGGAATTAATGATAAAAGAGCTAATATAGAACCTTTAGATGAAAATAATTTTAAATATTATCCAGTATTATCAAAAGGCGGAGTTAAGGTTTTATCTATGAATTTACTTATTCCAAAAGAGGATGATCCAGTAGTTTGGAGAGGGCCTATAGTAACTAGTGTTTTAACACAATTATTTACTGATACTGTTTGGGAAGAATTAGATTACTTATTAATAGATATGCCACCTGGAACTTCAGATATAACTTTAACAGTTATGCAAAGTTTCCCTATAACTGAACTTATAATAGTATCTACTCCACAAGATATGGTATCGATGATAGTTAAAAAGGTTATAGCTATGGCTAATAAGATGCCAGTTCCTATAAGAGGTGTTGTAGAAAATATGTCTTATATAAACTGTCCTGGATGTGATACTAAAATAAAGGTATTCAGTAAAAAATCTGCAGAAGAGCATGCTGAATACTTAGGAGTACCGTTAATAGGTGAATTACCTATTAATACTGATTTAACTGAAGCTTTAGAAGAGGGAAATGCTGAAGAATATGTAGTTAATAATGATTTATACTCATTAATTTTTGAGGGATTATATTAATATTGCACATAAAAGCCAGTCTTAAGGGAACAATATAATTGAATTAATTATAAAGGGGAGGAATAGCTATGAAAGCTCATGTAGATAAAGATACATGCATCGGTTGTGGATTATGTCCATCTATCTGTGAAGCAGTATTTGAAATGGACGACGACGGAAAAGCTGTTGCTAAAAATCCTGATGTTCCTAGTGATAATGAAGATGAAGCTAAGGACGCAGAAGCAAGTTGCCCAGTAAGTGCAATTAGTGTATCAGAGTAATAAAAAAAGATGCTTATGAAGCATCTTTTTTTATTTAGAAGAAATCCACTAATTTATCTTGAATAATTTTAGGTCTATTATTTGGAGCATAACTAATATTATTTGAATCTATATCAATAGTATCTCCAATATTTAAATAGCTTGAAACTTGATTTAAAGGAAGCTTTATTATAGTATCATCCTCTAATGCAACAAAAGCTTCAAAAAAGTTATAATCAATTATCTTTCCCTTCAAAACAACACCACCTATAAATTTATAGTGTTATTTTGTGCTTAAGATAGAAATTTAATTCAGTATTATAGATATTTATATAAATCCTTATATATAATTTTAAAAACTTTTAAAGATTCTTCTATTTTAGGTTTTAATAAGGATTTTCTAATTTTATACTCTTCAATTCCTTTAGGTGTAAGGGAATATATTTTTTGAAATTTTTTCTTAGGATCATCCCATTCACCAATTATATATTCTTCTTTTTCTAGTTTTTTTAATATAGGATAAATTCCTCCGGTACTAGGGATCCAAAGTCCATTAGTTCTTTCGCCTATTTTAGTAGCAATATCATTTCCATTAGATGGTTTAATACTAAGAATATGAAGAACATATATTGGTAATAATCCTTTGGTAAAAACTTGCCCAACATATTCTTTTTCTTTTTGAATTTTTTTTAGTTCAGCAAGCTTTTCCTTATACTCTTGATGCAGTCTTTTTTCTTCTTCTTTTATATCTTCTATACTGCTTAAGTGAAGGTTAAACTCATCCATATTACATTACCTTTTGTATTGCTAGCCCAAGTAAACCAGGTCCGCCATGAACTCCTAATGCAGGACTAATTTGAGATATATCAAGGCTTACAATATTATCTAAACCTTTTAATGATTCTAAAAATGTTTTAGCTTCATCTAAAACTCCTCCATGAAGAACCCAAACTTTACAAGGAGATTCAGCAAGAGCTTCTTTTAACAGGCTTGTAAGTTTTGAGATAGACTGCTTTCTTCCTCTAGCTTTACAAACAGTATAATAAACTCCATCATTATCAACAGTAACTATAGGTTTTAAGTTTAATATATCACCAATAGTTCCAGCAACTTTACCTATTCTACCACCCTTTATTAAATATTCAAGTGTGTTAATAGTAAAATATCCTATTATATTTTTTCTTATTGTTGGAAGTAATTCAACTATTTCATTAAAACTCTTACCTTCTTGGATTAAGTTTGCAACTTCTAATGCTACTATTCCTTCAGGCATAGCTAGAATCTTTGTATCAAAAACATGAGATATTAATTTAGGATGATCTTCTAATGTTAATCTTATAGAATTAAATGTTCCAGATAAACCACTAGAAATAGTTACAGCAATAACATGAGTATATCCTTCTTCTTCTAAAGAAACTAATATTTTTTCTAAATCCTCTGTGCTAGGAAGAGAAGTTTTAGGAACCTCTTTTTCTAAATTGTTGTAAATTTCATCAGCAGTTATATCTATTTTATCCTTATATTCTCCATGAGAATAAGAAACTCTCAGTGGAAGTAATTTTATGTTTTTTTCTTTTATGGTTTCAAGAGATAGATCGCAAGCGCTATCAACTATTAATGCTATTTTATCCATAATATCCTCCTAATGTATAGAAATAATTATAAGTCAATTATATCATAACTAATAACTATATCAATATTGATATAGTTATTAGTTATGATATAGTTCTATTTTAGTACATGGATTATGAATTTATTCAGCAAAAACTTTAAATCAAAAAAAGTAATAATTTTATATTACAGAGAAGGTTAAATTATCTTTAGTATAAAATGAATTTTGTCAAAAGTTAAATAATAAGAAAAATACCTTTAGTTAGAAATATATACCATAAAACTTCGACATATCTATAGCATTCTTAGTTTTTATAAATTGAAAAGAATATTTTAAAGTAATATAATGAATACTAGTGTTATACAATATATAGTACTTGGGAGGTATAAAATATGCTATATGTAGTAAAAAGAGATGGAAGAGAAGTTCTCTTTGATTCTATAAAGATATCTAATGCTATTAAGAAGGCTGGATATGAAATTGGGGAAAAGTTAAAGGAAAGTGAAGTATTAGAAATTGTACAAAAAACAATAGCTTATATTGAAGAGGAAAAAAAAGAAAAAATAACAGTAGAAGAAATTCAAAATATAGTAGAGAAGGCTTTAACTAATAAGGGGTATGAAAATATAAAGTTTGCCTACTATAATTATAGAAGAGAAAGAACAAAAGTTAGAGAAATAAAATCAGATTTAATGAAAGCTATTGAAAAAATAGGAGTAGAAACAGATAGGGATAATGCTAATGTTGGAAATAATTTTAGTTCTAAGTTATTAAGAATAGCATCAGAATCTAATAAGTGGCACAATTTATCTATAATGCCAAAGAAACTTGCAAAGGCTCATGAAAATGGAGATTTATATTTTCATGATTTAGATAGTTATAATTTAACTATTAATTGTTTGCATATACCAACTAAAGAAATTTTGGAAAAGGGATTTAATACTGGATATGGCACTATAAAGGCTCCAAAAAGAATAGAAACTGCAGCAGAGCTTTCTTGCATTTTACTTCAATCATCTCAAAATGATATGTTTGGTGGACAATCACATCCGGATTTTGATAATGACTTAGCTATATTTATTGAACCTACAAGAGAAGAAATAAGAAAAGAACTTATAGAGTTAGAAATTAATGAAGATAAAATTGAAGATTTAGTTGAAAGAAGATTAAGAAAAAGGGTTCATCAAGCTATGCAAGGTGTTGTGTACAATCTAAACACAATGCATTCAAGAGCAGGTTCTCAAGTTCCCTTTAGTTCTATTAATTTAGGAATACCTAATTCAGATGATGCAGCATTAATTTGTGAAATTTTCTTAAAGGAATACGAAAAGGGGTTAGGGAAGGGCGAGCAACCTATATTTCCAAATATAATTTTTAGAGTTAAAGAAGGTGTAAATAGAGAGCCACAAGATAAATATTATTATTTATACCAATTAGCTTGTGAAGTTGCGGCTAAAAGAATGAATCCAACTTTTATGAATATAGATGCAGATTTTAATAAGGAATATTATGATATGGGATATATGCCAGCAACTATGGGATGTAGAACATATTTAATGAAAAATGTTAATGGTGAGCCTGGTTGCAAGGGAAGAGGAAATATAGCTCCAGTAACAATTAACTTACCTAGAATAGGTATGCAGGCAAAAGGTAATTTAGAAGAGTTTTTTAATATATTAGATGAAAGATTAAGTTTAGCAAAAGAATCCTTACTTCATAGATATAATGTATTAAAGAATCTTAAGGTGAAAGATTTACCTTTTGTAGCAGGGCAAGGATTATTAAAAGGTTCAGAAGGTTTGTCTGAGAATGATTCAATTGAAGCAATAATTAAGCAAGGTACTTGGGGGATCGGATTTATTGGATTAGCAGAAACTTTAATTGCTTTAACTGGTCATCATCATGGAGAAACGTCAGAAGCAAGAGATTTAGGATTAAAAATAATCACTCATATAAGAGAATTTGTAGATAGAGCTACAGAGGAAACTAGTTTAAATTGGAGTTGTTATGCTACTCCAGCAGAAGGTCTTTCAGGTAAATTTATAAAGCAAGATAAAAAGATATTTGGTTTAATAGAAGGAATAACTAATAAGGACTATTACACTAATAGCTTCCATATTCCAGTTAAGTTTCCTATATCAATAAAAGATAAGATAGAAATAGAAGCACCTTATCATAAGCTTTGTAATGCAGGACATATAAGTTATATTGAAGTTGATGATAGACCTTCAGGTGAAGTTATAATGGATATATTAAATTATGCTTATAAGAATACCAATATAAGTTATTTAGGAGTTAATTTTCACATAAGGTATTGTAAAAGTTGTGGAGAGTATTTAAATAGTAATGAAAGAAGTTGCCCTAAATGTAATAGTGAAGATATTCAAGGAGTTTCTAGGGTTACTGGATATTTAAGTTTAGATGAGAGGTTTGGACCTGGAAAATACGAAGAAAGGGCAGATAGAATTTCTCATTCAGGAAACAAAAAGAACTATAATATAGTTTAATATATGGATAGAAATAGCAAGCTTTTATTTAAGAAGATAATAGCTTGCTATTTTGTTATATGCAGGAATAAATATTTTTATTGCAGAAAATTGTAAAAAATTCATGTAAAAAATTATTTAGAAAGAAAAAAGTGAAATAAAAATTATATATCTTGCAATTTTTATAAAAATCAGATGGTTTCAACTTGTTTCGAATTACTATATATGGTAAAATTATTTTAATATTTTCAAATAAAGTTAATTTTTGTTGGGGCAAGCTATTTAGCAAAAAGTAATAAATGTATTAAAGGGGGAAGCTTATGTCAATTATAAATTTAAAGGATGGCAAAGAAATCTTTATTGTAGATACTACATTAAGAGATGGAGAACAAACAGCAGGAGTTGTTTTTGCTAATGATGAGAAGGTAGCAATAGCTAGTATGTTAAGTGATCTTGGAGTTGATCAGCTAGAAGTTGGAATTCCAACTATGGGTGGAGATGAAAAGGAAGCTATAAAGAGAATTGCAAAAAGAAATTTAAAATCTAGTATTATGGCTTGGAATAGAGCTGTAATTAAGGATATAGAACAATCAATAGATTGTGGAGTAGATGCAGTAGCTATTTCTATTTCTGTATCAGATATTCATATTCAACACAAACTTAAAACATCTAGAGAATGGGTGTTAGAAAATATGGTTAAATCAGTTGAATATGCTAAGAAAAATGGATTATATGTATCTGTAAATGGAGAAGATGCTTCAAGAGCAGATAGAGAGTTTTTAATTAAATTTATTGAAACTGCAAAGGAAGCAGGGGCAGATAGATTTAGATATTGTGATACTGTTGGAATAATGGAACCTTTTAAAATATGTAGAGATATAGAGTATCTTTATGAAAAAACTAATTTTGATATAGAAATGCATACTCATAATGATTTTGGAATGGCAACAGCAAATGCCATAGCTGGAATTAGAGGTGGAGCTTCTCATGTGGGTGTAACAGTTAATGGACTTGGGGAAAGAGCTGGTAATGCTGCACTAGAGGAAGTTTTGATGGCATTAATGTTTGTATATAATTATGATGGAAAAATAGATACTACCATGTTTAGGGAAGTTTCTGAATATGTATCAAGAGCATCGGGAAGAATTCTTCCAGCATGGAAGGCAATAGTTGGGGATAATATGTTTGCTCATGAATCAGGAATTCATGCAGATGGTGCAATAAAAAATCCTAAGAATTATGAAGCTTTTGATCCTGGAATAGTTGGACTTGAAAGACAAATAGTTATAGGGAAGCATTCAGGAAAAGCTGGAATAATAAATAAGTTTAAGGAATATGGAATTGACTTAGATGATTATTCAGCTCAAGGAGTTCTTGATTTAGTTAGATCAACTTCAGTAAATCTTAAAAGAAGTTTATTTGATAAGGAGCTTGTACAAATATATAAGGAATTTCTAAGATTAAAATCAGCAAATATTAATTAACAAGGGGGCTATTAGGAATGGGAGATAATTTAGTTTACAAAATACTAAAAAACCATTTAGTTGAAGGAACAATTGAAACAGGAAAAGAAATAGGAATTAAAATAGATAGAACCTTAACTCAAGATTCAACAGGTACTATGGCATATTTACAGTTAGAAGCTATGGGAATAGACAAAGTTAAAACAAAAAAATCTGTAGCCTTTATAGATCATAATATGCTACAACAAGGTTTTGAAAATGCTGATGACCATAAATTTATTCAAACTGTAGCTTCCAAATATGGAGTTTACTTTTCAAAACCAGGTAATGGTATATGTCATCAAGTATTTTTAGAAAGATTTTCAGTGCCAGGAGATACGCTTATAGGTTCTGATAGCCACACTCCTACTTCAGGCGGAGTAGGTATGCTTGCTATGGGAGCAGGTGGATTAGATGTTGCATTAGCTATGGGAGGAGGAGCTTACTATATAAATACACCTAAGGTGTGCAAAATAAATTTAATTGGTAAGTTACAACCTATGGTTGCTGCAAAGGATATTATATTAGAAGTTTTAAGAAGATTAACAGTTAAAGGTGGAGTTTCTAGAGTTTTTGAATATGCTGGTGAAGGAGTAAAGACACTTTCAGTACCAGAGAGAGCTACCATTACTAATATGGGAGCTGAACTTGGTGCAACTACTTCAATTTTCCCAAGTGATGAAAAAACATTAGAATATTTTAAAGCTCAAGGAAGAGAAGAAGATTGGATTGAATTTAAGCCTGATGAAGATGCAGTTTATGATGAGGAAGTTACTATAGATTTAAATGAACTTAAACCTTTAGCAGCAAAACCACATAGTCCTGATAATGTGGAAGAAGTAGAGAGTATAGGAAAAATTAAAGTGGATCAAGTAGCTATAGGAAGTTGTACTAATTCTTCTTATGAAGACTTAATGAAGGTAGCAAAAATATTAAAGGGTAAAAAAGTTCATAGTGATGTTAGTTTAGTAATAGCTCCTGGATCAAGACAAGTTATGGAGATGATTGCTAGAAATGGTGCTTTAGGCGACATTATAAGTGCTGGAGCAAGAATATTAGAAAACTCATGTGGACCATGTATTGGAATGGGGCAAGCACCAGGAACAGATGGAGTATCACTAAGAACCTTTAATAGAAACTTCTATGGAAGAAGCGGAACATTAACAGCAAAAGTTTATTTAGTAAGTCCAGAAACAGCAGCTGTTTCTGCTATAAATGGATATTTAACAGATCCAAGAGAATGTAATATAGATATTAAGATAGAAATGCCAAAGGAATTTTTAATAGATGATTCTATGATAATAAAACCTGCTGAAGAGGGAGAAGATGTAGAAGTAGTAAGAGGGCCTAATATTAAGCCGTTCCCAGTAAATAAACCATTAGGTGAAGAAGTATCAGGAAAAGTATTAATAAAGGTAGAAGATAATATTACTACAGACCATATTATGCCTTCAAATTCAAAGTTATTACCTTTTAGATCTAATATACCTTATTTAGCTGAATATTGTTTTAATACAGTAGATGAGGAATTTCCTAAACGTGCAAAGGAAAACAATGGTGGAATAATAGTTGCAGGAAATAATTATGGACAAGGATCTAGTAGAGAGCATGCAGCACTTGCACCATTATATTTAGGTGTTAGAGCTGTAATTGCAAAATCCTTTGCTAGAATTCATAAAGCAAATCTTATTAATAATGGTATTATACCAATGGAATTTGAAGCAGAAGTAGATTACGATAAGGTTGGACTTTTAGATGAACTTGTAATAACTAATATACAGTCAGCTTTAGTTAATGGTAAAGCTATGATTAAGAATGTAACAAATGGAACTTTCTTTAATGCATATATTAACTTATCAGAAAAGGAAATAGAAGTAATAAAAGCTGGTGGAAGATTAAATTACGTAAAAGTAGCAATATAGTTTTTATATAAACAGTATGTAGAAGGATAATTTTACATACTGTTTATTTTTGGTTAATATGTATATGTATTATAAATTTAGTTGGAAAGGAATAATTATGAGAAAAAGATTAAGTGTTGTATTGGTTATTTTTGTGTTATTTGGAATAGGGTTATTTTCAATTAATAAGTTAAAAAACTTAAAAGAGAATAGTGATAAGACTACATTAAGTGATGCAGTGGAAGAAGAAAATACAGATAAAGAAGAGAATATAAATAGTATAGAAATAGCTGCTATAGGAGATATTCTAATTCATGTAGAAATATTAGAAACACAATATGATAAAGAAAGTTATAGCTATGATTTTAAAAATACTCTTCAATATGTAAAAGATTATTTAAGTAATGTTGATTTAACTATAGCAAATTTGGAGGGAACATTAGCAGGAGAAGATAATTATGGTTTTTCAGGATATCCAAGCTTTAATGCACCTGATGAATTAGCAGATGCTATGAAATGGGCAGGAATAGATGTTGTTAATAATATGAATAATCATTCCTTAGATAGAGATGTTAAAGGATTTTATAGAACTAGAGAAGTATTAGAAGATAAGGAATTTGATGTAATTGGAACTAGAGGTTCAGAAGATCAAGACAGATATATAATAAAGGATGTTAAGGGGATAAAGGTAGGGATTACATCCTATAGTTATACTATGACTTGTGAAGGAGGAGTTAAAGGATTAAATGGAATTCCAATTTCAAGTGAAGTTTTTCCTTTAATGAACACATTTAGAGATGATACTCTAGAAGAAGATTTTCAAAATATGAAGGAACAAATAGATAAAATGAAGGCTGAAGGTGCAGAAACTATAATATTTTATATGCACTGGGGAGAAGAGTATGAGTTAGAGCCAAATGAAACTCAAATAGAAATAGCTAAGTTTTTAGCCAATAATGGAGTGGATATAATTTTTGCAACACATCCTCACTCATTACAGCCTATAGATATTATAAAAACAGAGGATGGATTAAAAGAAGTTCCTGTTATTTATTCAATGGGAAACTTTTTATCAAGTCAAAGAACTGAAAGAATAGAAAATCCTTATACAGAAGATGGAGTAATAGTTTTTGTAAAAATAAATAAAAATGAAGATACTGGAGAAATAAAAGTAGAATATCCAACATATATGCCAACTTGGGTAAATTGGTATGGAAAAGATGACAAGCTATTTTATGAAGTTGTACCAGCAACTATAAATGATGCAGAATACTTAACAGAAGAGGGAAAAAGTAGAGTTGTAGAATCTTTAAATAGAAGTAAGGAAATAATTGAATCCTTTAGTGATAAAATAAAGATAAAAGAGTAATTAATTTATTAGTATAAAGTTAGTTTTGAAAAAGAATCTATACGTAGAAATTTGGATTAAGATTAAAAGGGGATGGAATAATTGAAAAAAACAATTAGATTAGCGGGAATAGCATATGAGAGTTTAGTGAACGGACCAGGAGTGAGAAGAGTATTCTTCTCCCAAGGTTGTAATCATAATTGCAAAGGGTGTTTTAATACTGAAACACATAGCTTTGAACTAGGTGAAGAAAAAGATATGGATGAATTAATAGAAGGAGTTACAAATAATCCATTTGTAAAGGGAGTAACCTTTAGTGGAGGAGATCCACTAGAACAAGCAGATAAATTTTCATATATAGCTAAAGAATTAAATAATAAAATTAAAGATAGAGATTTTAATATATGGTGTTATACAGGATATAAGTTTGAATATATTATAGAAAATTTAGATAAAAGAATAGGCTGGAGAGAACTTATAAATAATATTGATGTTCTTGTAGATGGTAAATTTGAAGAAGATAAAAAAGAAGAAGGATTAAAGTTTAGAGGTTCAAGCAACCAAAGAATTATAAATGTTAAAGAGAGTTTAGAATCTGAAAGTATAATACTTTTAGATTTATAGAGAGTGGAACAGATATTTTGAGAATATAAATAATTATATAATTTGAAATATATTAGTTTTAGTAAGCTCACAAGGGGGAATAATGATGTGGTCTGAAAATAGGGGCATTGAGAGTTATATATTTTTCGCTATATTTCCAATAGTAATAAATATTTCAACTAATGCTATATATTTTATAAGTGGAAAGTCGTATGAAGTAATAGAAATAATTAATGAGTTTAATGGGTTTACTTTATTTACACTACTTTTTTGTTGTATAGTTAATTTTTTTACTAAGGATAGGAAGCTATCAGATGATGAAATAAAAGTTATTAATAAGAAAATGTATGGTATGAAGCTATTAAATATAGTTTTTATTGGATATATAATATTTACAATTTTTATTGTGAGAAACGTTAGTATAATGGTTTCAGCATTAATTATGTATATTGGATATATAAATTTCTATATGTTCAAAAGGAGAATAAAAATAGGGAGTATACTTTCTAAGACTCAAAAAAATTGGAGAGAATTTCATAATAAACCTTCTTATGAGGATATTAGCTTATTGTGGAGAATTAAACCAATGATAACACCTCATGTCTCAGTAAGATTTACTGAGAGAATTAAACATATTAACTTAATTGGATTAATATTTATATTACCATTATTTGGTGATATTGATTTAATAGCGATACCTATTATGATTATTATTTGTATGTTTTCTATTTCAGATTTCTTATATCTTATAGATGCTATTTTAGGATTATATACAGAGACTGAAGGAATATGCACAGGTATTGTAATGAAAGAATCAAGTAGACCAAGAAGGACATCTTACGAAGTATATGCTACTGATTTTTTTAATGAAAGAGAAGTTAAATTTAGAGTGTATGATTATTGTAAGTATAATGAAAATGATGTTATTAAGATTATCCATGGAGGACTATCTAAGAAAGTTATAGAAGCAAAGATAGTAAGTAAGAATTTTATGTAATATGAAAACCCTAATAACTAAAGGGGGTAAATGTACAACTAACGTAGTTATCATACTAAAGAAACTCAAAATAATAAAATTGACAATTTTAAATATAATATGTATAATTTTAGTAATAAATTTTAGGAGGAAGTTATGAATATGCTTGGTATTATTAAAATAAATTTAATACATCATCATTACTAGAGACTTGGTCTGTTTAAATGCAGATACAAGTCTATTGATGTTAGGCTTGTATCTCTGGTAATGATAAATTAAGTGTAATCATAATTTATTTTAGCCATGTAGGATATTAGCCTACATGGCTTTTGTTGTTTTAAAAAGAATTATAGGAGGATTGAAATGAAAAGGAATGTAATAAAACCAACTATTTTACCAGGATTTATGGAACTATTACCAAAGGAACAAAGAATATTTAATGATATAGTATCAAAAATAACTAAGGTATATGAGGATAATGGATGTTTAGCAATAGATACTCCAATTATAGAAAAGGCGGAGGTATTACTAGCAAAAACAGGAGGTGAAACAGAAAAGCAAGTATATAGTTTTGAGAAAGGCAAAAATAACTTAGCACTAAGATTTGATTTAACAGTTCCTTTTGCTAGATATGTTGCTCAATATTATAATGATATGACTTTTCCATTTAAAAGATATCAGATAGGTAAGGTATATAGAGGAGAAAGAAATCAGAGAGGCAGATATAGAGAGTTTTATCAATGTGATGTAGATATTATTGGAAAGGATAAGTTGAGTATAAATAATGATGCATTAGTTATAAGTTTAGCTTCAAAAGCCTTTAAATCAATAGGGTTAAAGGATTATAGGTTTCAAATAAGCAATAGAAAGATATTAAAAGGAATATTAAATGAATTACAGATAGCCAATGTTAATAAGGTTATGATATTAATAGATAAATATGAAAAGATAGGGAAAGAATTATTTTTATGTGAATTAGAAAAAATTATTGGTGCTGAAAAAAGTAAGTATTTAAATAGAGTATTAGATATAAAAGGTACGAATAAGCAAATAATGGAGAATATTATAAAGCTTAATTTAAAAGATAAGTATTTTATTGAAGGAATTGAAGAATTAAATAAGATATATTCTACATTATTAATGCTAGGGGTAGAGGAACAAGAGTTTGAAATAAACTTAAAGATTATAAGAGGATTAGATTATTATACAGGAACTGTTTTTGAAACTATATTATCAGGAAATGAAAGTTATGGATCCATTTGTTCAGGAGGAAGATATGATAATTTAGCTGAAAACTATACAACTAATATATTACCTGGTGTTGGGATATCAATAGGATTAACTAGATTGTTTTTTGTTTTAAAGGAAATTGGATTTATAGAAAAATATAAAATTGATAAAAGATTAGATTATTTAATAATACCAATAGGAGATACAATGGAATATAGTTGTGAGGTAATGAGAGCATTAGAGAATAAAGGTTTAAGTTGCACTATATATTTTGAAGAAAATTCTTTAAAGAAAAAATTAAGTTATGCTAATAAAATAGATGTTAGGAATGTTATCTTAATTGGAGAAGAGGAGGTTAAGAGTAAAAAAGTTAAAATAAAAAATATGCTTTCAGGGGATGAGATAATTATAGATAGTATAGAAATATTATAAGAAAAGCTCGGTATAAGTAAGCATTAAGGAATCCTTAAAATAAAATCGGATATCAAAATATATGAGTTTGATATCTGCTTTCTAAGAGCGTTTATTTAGTTTTAGAGCTATTGGATTTAAACTAATATGTTACAAAAGAAAAAATCAATAAAACTTATATAGAATTTTACTAAGGAGAATTAAATGAATAATTTTAATAAAATAGAAAATGATAAAGAAATAATTGAGATATATAATAAAATATCTGAATTTGAGGATTTAGATAAAGGATGGGCACATCATAACCTAGCGCATGTTAAGAATGTTGCGAAATTAGTTGAATCTTTGTTAAAGCAATTAGGTTATGAAGATAGTTTTATAGAAGAAGCAAAGATAGCTGCAATTTTACATGATACTGGAGCAATTGAAGGTAAGAAGAATCATGCAAATAGAAGTTATAATTTTGCTAAGAAGTATATTTCAGATAATAATATTATATTAGAAAATGAAGATTTAGTCTTAGAGGCAATAAAGATTCATAGTGATGGATTTGATAGTGATAATATTATTGCATTAACATTAATTTTAAGTGATAAATTAGATATAAAATACACTAGAGTAGCAAAAGAAGGATATAATGTAAAGGGAATGAGAGAGTTACAATATATTAAAGATATATTAGTAGAGATTAATAATAAAAATTTAAAAATACAATTTATTTGTGATGAGAAGATTAATAAAAGCGAATTAGAAGACTTCTATTTCATTAAAAAAGTATTTAAAGCTATAATAGCTTTTTCTAGTAAGATGAAGTTAAATACACAAGTATTATTTAATGATGATGAATGGAACTTATTTTTATAAATCTTTTATATTAAAGGCGATCTAGTAATCCTTTTAACATAGAAGCGTGTCTTGCTTCATCTCTAGCTGCATGATCTATAAATGTATATAATTCTTCAATATTAGCAGCCTTAGCTTTAGCAGCTAATTCAGCCTTTAATCTATTAGATCCAAGCTCACCATTAATCATTTTTGTAATATTAGTTTTTGTACAATCAGAAATTTTACCTGTTAATTCAGCATATTGTGCTGCATGTTCTGCTTCTTCCCATGATATTACCTTTAATACTTCAGCAACTTCAGGATATCCAGCACGTTGAGCTACTCTAGCCATAGCAAGGTAAAGTCCCACTTCAGCAGTTTCACCATTGAACTGTCCATCTAAACTACTTTTTAATTCTTCATTATTTTTTGCAATACCTAATTCATTTACTAAAGAAAAATTTAAATCATTCATAAAATATCCTCCTAAAAAGTTTGCTCTTAAAGTAGTGTAACCAATAATAAAAGATAAATTGATAAAATAATTTTAAATTTAATAACTTGTAATATTTAGCCATAAATATTATAATTATCAAAAAGAATATTATAGTATTCGTATATGCTTGAAAATAAGGTTCAAGTGTCTCTACTAGGAAACCGTAAATATCCTAACTACGAAGAAAAGTATTGCCATGATGTTTTTCTTGGCTTTATTGCTAAACAAGCAGGACAAGCGGTTAGAATACTATATTACTAAGTAGTAAAGGAGAAAGCACATGGAATTATTAAAAGATATGATAATGAACAATGGAAAAGTTAGAGAAGGAAATATTTTAAAGGTTGATTCTTTTTTAAATCATCAAATGGATGTTAAATTTTTAAATGAAGTAGGAAAAGAATTTAGAAGAAGATTTGAAGGCGAAAAAATAGATAAGATACTAACAATAGAAGCTTCAGGTATTGGAATAGCTGCTGTTGCTTCACAATATTTTGATTATGTACCAGTTGTTTTTGCAAAAAAGACAGAGAGCTTAAATTTAGATAAAGAAGTATATGAAGCAGATGTTCATTCATTTACTAAGAATAAAACATATAAAGTTAGAGTTGGTAAACAATTTTTAAATGAAGGTGAAAATATATTAGTAATAGATGATTTCTTAGCTAAGGGTTGTGCAACTAAAGGATTAATTGATATATTAAATCAAGCAAAGGCTAATTTAGTTGGAATTGGAATAGTAATAGAAAAGGGCTTCCAAGAAGGAAGAAGTATTCTTGAAGAAATGGGAGTTAGAGTTGAATCTTTAGCAATTATAGAAAAGTTTGAAGATGGAAAAGCTGTAATAAAGTAAAAAGTATACATAGAAAAAAGGAATTCAGTAAGATGCTGAATTCCTTTTTTAATTAATAATTCCGAGGAATGAGGAATTATTACCTTCAGTGTGTAAAATACATAAACATTGTATGACAGTGACTTGAAGCGTATGGGACGGAACAAGGAATATAATGATTATCTATTTAGGTAATATTCCATAACATTTTTAACTTTAGGGATAGTAACGTGACTACCGCCCCTTCCTTTTACATCTTCAATTATCATAGCAATTGATATTTTAGAAGAGTCTGGATCAACAGAAGCAAACCATCCATTTTCAGTTCCATTTGTATCATCTTGAGATGCTTTTATTTCAGCGGAACCAGATTTTCCAGCAACTCTATGTCCAGGAACAGCCCCATCTGCAAGAGTCGCTCCAGCATCATTAATTAAAGCAGTAAATGTATCAATTAAAATTGGTAAATTATCTTTTGATATTAAGTTTTCTTTCCATACAGATGCAGTAGAATTTTCACTAACAACTAAGCGAGGTTGCATTATATTACCTTGATTTGCTAATGTACTATAAAATAAAGCTACATGAAGTGGAGTAACCATAATTTCTCCTTGTCCATATCCTGTATCTGCAAGTAAAATGTCTCTATTTAATTCTCCATCATTTGAAATTTGAGTAGTTTCCATAGGATATTCAAATTTTAATTCTTCACCTATACCAAAGCTTTTTAAACCGTTAATAAGTTTTTCACTTCCAAGGTCTAAAGCAACTTGAGCATAATAAATATTGTCTGAGTAATTGGCAGCATCTTTTAAAGTTACAGATTTACCAGGATCGATAACTCTAGTTATTTTATAATCTCCCCATGTACTATCTTTTTGCCAAGCTAAACCTTCAATATCTTTAGCCTCATTTGGATCTATAACACCATTTTCAAGTCCTATAACAGATGTTAAGAATTTTAAAGTAGATCCAGGAGAATAAGTTTTGTTAAATCTATTTATTTCATCTGTATGATTATTTTCCTCCCATTTAGCTTGTTGAGTTTTACTTATATAAGTAGTAAATGTGTTTGAATCATATGAAGGAGCACTTACCATTGCAAGAACTTCACCAGTTTTAGGGTTAATAGCTGTAGCAGCTCCTTTTTCTCCGTTCATTTCGATATAAATCTTTTTTTGTAAATCTGAATCTATAGATAAAGTTATATCACTACCATCTTTAACTTCTTTACTAGCTATAGTTATCTTTTCCATTCCACGTTCTAGATATATTTCAGCAGCATCCTCACCTCTTAAAGTATCTTCATATACTTGTTCTAAGCCAGCTTTTCCTATAAGGCTAGTATCGTTATATCCTTTATCTTTAAAGGTTTCTAATTCTTCAGCAGTAATATTACCTATATATCCTATTAATCTTCCAAAAGCTTCTCCACCAGTATATATTCTTCCCATTTTAGATTTTATTAAAATTCCGTCTGAATCTCTATTTTTAAGTGAATCTAACTTTGGATCAGTATTTAAAATATCTACTAAGGGAATGAAATGTTCAGGATTTGTATTAGCATTAAGTTTAGAAGTAATATTATCTTCACTTATATCTAAAACATTAGCAATTTCAGTGATTTTAGCTTCTATATTAGACTCATTAAAATTAGCAGGATAAATACCAACTGTACTTATTTCACCATCACTAGCTAATACTTGTCCATCTTTATCTAAAATACTTCCTCTTTTAGCTTGAGTTGTTGTAACTCTAACCTTATCATCCTTAATCATATTAGGGAAAATTAAGCTTTCATCCCATTTTATCTTATAATCCTTATCTTCTTTAATTAATGATAATTTATAATCTGTAAGATTAAGGTCACCAGTAATTGAATTCATATTAAGAGTAAATGGTATAGTTATAGTATCATCTTCTTTAACTTTTTCACCATTAACCTCAAAGGAAAGATTATTAGCGTTTATTGCAGAAAATATATTTGTATATCTAGATATAAAATCTTCTTCTGATATATATTCTTTAGATTCATTAGTTAGCATGGAGTACATACCAGAATAATCGCCAGTAGCCCATTTTTCAATAAAAGTATTAAAAGTTTTTTCAACTTTATTCATACTTGAGCAGCCTTTAGATATAAGCATGAATGTTAAGGGTAAAACTAATAATAGAGTTAGCTTCAAGTATTTTTTTAATTTCATAAATTTACATCATCTCCTTAAATAAATATTTAATATTTTAAATTATACCATTAATATAGATATTTTACATAATTTTCTAAAATAAAAAAGTGTTAAAGTATCATATCCAGGTTCCGCCTTACAGCTCCAAGTCACCTTGCTATGATACTTTAACACTTCCAAACTGAAGGAAGGAAATTATAAAAGCCATATTTCTTACACTACGAATTTTACTACTCTAATAAAATTATCCATAACTTGTCCATAGATATAATTTTCTAAAATAAAAAAGCGCCGAAGCGCTTTATAAATAAATGGGGGATGGGACCTGTATAAACAGGTTTTGTATCTACATTAAATAGTATTTACAGTTTTAAGTTTTTTATACAAATAAAAATAAAAAATTTTCTAAGTATTTTAAATAATAATAATTATCCATTGAATAGATTTTCTAATAGTGGTATCATAAGTAAAAAGATGTTTATAAAGAGGTGGTTAAATGAGCATAAATTATAGAAATTTAACTTGTTCAACAGCAGATGCTCTAGTTATATATTTATTAGAAGATAATTTAGCAGTATCAAATGAAGAGTTAAACAAAAACATAAAATTTGCGGAAGAAAGAGAATTATTTAAAGGAAAGAACGGGGAAATATATAGATTCACAAGAGCTTTAGATAATACTATTCAAACAGTAGTTTTAGTTGGACTAGGAAAAGAAGAAAATCTAACTTTAGATAATGTTAGAGAAGCAACTGGAAAGGGAGTTAAGAAGGTTAAGGCTTTAGGTCTTAAAAACATATTCTTAAGAGTTCCTCATACAGAAAAAATAAATCTTGAAGAGTTAATTAAGACTATGGCAACATCAGCAGAATTAGCTAGTTATACATTCAATAAGTATAAGACTTCTGAAATGGAAGAAAAGGAATTAAATATTTCAATTTCTAGATGTGGAATAAAAGAAGCTACAAAGGAAATAGAAGAAGCTATAAATGAAGGTGTTGAAGTAGCTAAGGGAATAATTATAGCAAGAAACTTAGTTAATGAGCCATCAAATGTTATTTATCCAGAAACTTTAGCAGAAGAAGCGATTAAAGTGGGGAAAGAAAGTGGATTTGAAGTAGAAGTTCATGGTGTTGATAAAATAAAAGCTTTAAAAATGGAAGCATTTTATAATGTTGCAAAGGGATCTTCAAAAGAACCTAAGCTTATAGTTATGAGATACTTTGGGGACAAGGATAACAAAGATAATGTTCTTGGACTAGTAGGTAAGGGATTAACTTATGATTCAGGTGGATATTCAATTAAACCAACTGACAGTATGTTAGATATGAAATCAGATATGGGTGGAGCAGCTTCAGTTATAGGAGCAATGTCTATAATTGCTAAAAGAGGATTAAAGCTTAATGTAATTGCAGTTGTTGCAGCTTGTGAAAACTTAATTTCTGGAGAAGCATATAAGCCAGGTGAAGTAATAGGAACTATGGCGGGTAAAACTATAGAAGTTGTTAATACAGATGCTGAAGGTAGATTAACTTTAGTAGATGCTGTTCACTATATTATAACAGAAGAAAAAGTTAATGAAGTTATAGATTTAGCAACATTAACAGGAGCAGCATTAGTTGCACTAGGTGAAACAACTACAGCAGTAGTTACAAATAATCAAAACTTCTTTGAAGAATTAAAATCAGCTTCAGAATATACTGGAGATAAGATGTGGCAATTACCTGCTTTTGATGATTATAAAAAGTTAATTAAATCTGATATAGCAGATTTAAAGAATAGTGGTGGAAGATTTGCAGGAACAATAACTGCTGGATTATTCATAGAAGCTTTCGTTCAAGATAAACCATGGTTACACTTAGACATAGCTGGAACAGCTTGGACTTCTAAAAATAGCGATTTAGGAGTTAAGGGTGGAACAGGAGCTCCAGTTCACACACTATATGAACTAGCAAAGAGAAGAAGCAAATAATAATGTAAAATGAATAACTAATAATGTGGAATTAAGGTGAAAACTACTTTGAGTAGTTTGGAGAATTATAGGTTTTTAATAAGGAGTTATAGCTAACGAATTTTTATTCGTTATGCAATAACTCCTTTTATAATTTATCAGGAATTTCATTAAAAAAGTTATATATACATTTATTAATTCCACCATATAAGTTAGATTTACTATCTAATTTGTTTGGAAGAATGGTAATTGATTTTGAAAATATGGTATCTATTTTATTATTAATTAATTTTAAGTAATCAGGCATATAATTAGTTATTTCACTATGAATAAATATATTATCAGCTGCAAATAAATTAAATATATTTGATATTCCTATTGACATAAATTCTATATTTTTTGTTAATGAGTCAATAGCATTTTTATTATTAGAATTGTATAAATCGCAAAGTTCTTTTATTGTACGAATTTTTAAATCGGATTTACTATTAAAATCATCTAATAAAGCAGGAATTGAACAGTATTGTTCAAAGCACCCTTTATTTCCACAGGGACAATCTTTTCCGTTTGGAATAAGTACTATATGCCCTATTTCCCCTGCTCTTCCTTCAAAACCAGTATATAATTTACCATTAATTATTATACCAGATCCTATACCAGAATGAATATTTATAACTACTGCATTATTTAGTGGATTTATTGAATTTTCAAATTCTCCAATAGCTGCTAGGTTAGATTCGTTTTCTAAATAAAAATTAACATCTAGAATAAATGAAGATAATTGTTTTATTAAGTCTATTTCATCTAGGTCATAATAGGGAGTAAATTGGATTTTATTATTAAAAACTCTACCATGAACTGCTAATGTAGCACCTATTAATCCATATTCATAGTCTTTAAAGATACTTTCTAGTGAAGTTATTACTTTTACAATAATTTCAACCACATTATTTTTGTTGATTATTTCTTCATAGTAATCATAAAATAATACATTTTTATTTAAATCAGTAAGTAAAAAACTAACATAATCAATACCTAAATCAATACCTAAACTACAACCGGCTTTTTCATTAATTTTAAGTAAAATAGGCTTTCTTCCACCGCTAGTTCCACTTACTCCGGTACCAATTTCACTAACTAAATTTTTTTCTATTAAAAGAGCTATTATTTCAGAGACGCTAGCTTTATTAAGATTTATTAGTTTAGAAATATCTATTCTAGAAATATTAGGTTTCTTAAAAAGAAGAGTTAATATTTGAACTATATTAAATTTTCTTATATTAAATTTGTTATTATCCATTTTAAACTCCTTGTTTATGTATTATTAGAATAATATATCATAGCATAGAAAAAAGTTCAAAAAATAAAATAAAATTTAGAATAAAAATGAGTTTTTAAAATTTTTAAAAAATTTCAAATGTAAACATTGACATTGGAAAAAGTAGGGTGTATTATTGAGTTAGATAGGAAAACTAACTAATTAAAAGAGGTGTATATATGGAATACTTTAGTAACATACAAAAAATAAAATATGAGGGACCAAACAGTAATAATATGTTTGCCTTCCATCATTACAATCCAGAAGAAATAGTAATGGGAAAACCTATGAAGGAACATCTTAAATTTGCAGTTGCTTATTGGCATACATTTAATCAAGATGGATCAGATCCTTTTGGAAAGGCAACAAATATTAGAAATTGGAATACAGAAGATCCTATGAAAACTGCTATGAATAAGGTAGATGCAGCTTTTGAGTTTTTTGAAAAATTAGGTGTTGAATATTTTTGTTTCCATGATATGGATATAGCTCCTTTTGGAAATAGCTTAGAAGAATTTTTCAGCAATTTAGATGTTGTAACTGATTATATTAAAGAAAAGATGGACAAGACAGGAATTAAGCTTTTATGGAATACAGCAGATAGACATTCTAATCCAATATATGTTAACGGAGCAGCTTCAAGCCCTAACTTAGATGTTTATGCAATTTCAGCAGCTCAAGTTAAAAAAGGAATAGATATAAGTAAAAAACTTGGTGGTAAGAACTTTGTATTTTGGGGTGGAAGAGAAGGTTATGAAAGTTTCTTAAATACAGATATTAAGTTTGAAGAAGAAAATATAGCAAGACTATATAAAATGGCAGTAGCTTATACTAAGAAGATTAATCATAAATTAACTTTCTTAATAGAACCTAAGCCAAAAGAGCCAATGACACATCAATATGATTTTGACTCTGCAACAACATTAGCATTTCTTCAAAGATATGATTTAATGGAAGATTTTAAATTAAATATAGAAGCAAATCATGCAATGTTAGCTGGACATACTTTTGAACATGAGTTAAATATAGCAAGAAACTATAATGCGTTAGGTTCAATAGATGCAAACCAAGGAGATTCACTACTAGGATGGGATACTGATGAATTCCCAACTAATCTTTATGATACTACATTAGTTATGATAGAAATCTTAAAAAATGGTGGATTACATGATGGAGGTATAAACTTTGATGCTAAGGTTAGAAGAAGTTCTTTTGAACAAGAAGATCTGTTTATATCCCATATAGCAGGAATGGATACTTATGCAAGAGGATTAAAGGCAGCAGCAAGAATAATTGAAAGTGAATATTTAGATAACATCAAAAAGGAAAGATATTCATCTTATAAGAGCGATTTAGGAAATAATTTATTAAATAATGAAGCAGACTTAGAGTCACTAACTAGCTATGCATTATCAATAAAAGAAGTTAACAACCAATCATCACATATTGAATATGTAAAATCTAAGCTTAATGACTATATTTATTAAGGGGGGGGGATTTAATGTTCTACACTACCGATAATAAGCTTTTTCGCAAATATGATAATGAAATATTGTGTATAGAGCCATGGGGAAAAAATAGTTTTAGGGTTAGATCAACACCTTATGGAGATATTCCTCAATATGAAAATGCATTAACAGAAAAGGTCGAAAATACTAAAGCAAATATAAAAATATTTGAAGATTTAAATGAAGCAGAAATTATTAATGGAAACATCAAAGCATATGTAACTAATAGAAATAGAATAGTATTTAAAAATGCTAAGGATGAAATATTATTAGAAGAGTATATTAGAGAAAGAGCTGTTGCTAATGATATGGGTAACGAAGATGTTAGTGTAAAAAGTATTACTGGGTTTTCATGTACTTTAAAGCTAAGAGCTAGAGAGTTCATCCCTTCCTTAAATGGAGATTATAAGCTGACTCAAAGATTTGAGTCAGCTCCAAATGAAAAAATATTTGGAATGGGTCAATATCAACAATCATTCTTAGATTTAAAGTATTGTAAATTAGAATTGGCCCATAGAAATAGCCAGCTAACAGTTCCGTTTTATATATCAAACAAAAATTATGGATTCTTATGGAATAATCCTGGTATTGGAGAAGTAAATTTTGCAAAAAATATAACAGAATGGACTATGAAATCTACTGATTATTTAGATTACTGGATAACATCAGAAGATACTCCCAAAAAGATAATAGAAAACTATACAAGTGTTGTTGGTAGAGCCCCTGAAATGCCAGAAAATCTATTAGGATTATGGCAAAGTAAGATGAGATATCAAACACAAGAAGAAGTTTTAGAAGTAGCTAAAAAATATAAAGAGCTAGGTATTACACCATCAGTTTTAGTAATAGATTTCTTCCATTGGACAGAGCAAGGACATTATGATTTTGATAAGAGATATTGGCCGGATCCACAAAAGATGGTAGATGAGTTAAAAGAAATGGGTATAGAAACAATGATTTCTGTATGGCCAACAATATCACAAAATGCTAAGAATTATAATGAAGCTATTGAAAAGGGGTTATTAGTTAAAGTTAATAGGGGAGTAAGGATTACAATGCAGCAATTAAGTAACACTGTATTTATAGATCCAACTAACCCTGAAACAAGAGATTATGTTTGGGAAAGATTGAAGAAGAGTTACTATGATAATGGAATATCTATGTTCTGGCTTGATGTAGCTGAGCCTGGCTATGCATTATATGATTTTGATAACTATAGATATCACTTAGGAACTGACTTAAAAGTAGGTAACTTATATCCTAATGAGTTTTCTAAAATTGTATATGACGGATTAGTAAAAGAAAATAAAACTCCTGTAACATTAATTAGAGGTTGTTGGGCTGGAAGCCAAAAATATGGAACTTTAGTATGGTCTGGAGATATAGATTCTAGCTTTGGAGCATTTAGAAATCAAGTTAATACAGGATTAAATATGAGTATTGCAGGAAATCCATGGTGGACAACTGATATAGGAGGATTCCATGGTGGAAATATAAATGATCCAGAATTCAGAGAGTTAATGATAAGATGGTTCCAATATTCAACATTTTCTCCAATTCTTAGAATGCATGGAGATAGACAACCTCATAAAAAACCTCTTGGAAAAGATGGCGGAGGTCAATGTGAAAGTGGTGCAGATAACGAAATTTGGTCATATGGTGAGGAAGCTCAAAAGATATTTGTTAAGTATATAAATATAAGAGAAAAATTAAAGGGCTATATATCAGGGCTATTTAATGAAACTCATAAATCAGGAGAACCAATAATGAGACCTACATTCTTTGATTATCCGGAAGATGAAACAGCTTGGACAGTAGATAATCAATATATGTTTGGTTCAGAACTACTTGTAGCTCCAATTATGTACTATAGAGATAGACAAAGAAAGGTTTATTTACCAAATGGAAATAATTGGATTGATATTAATACAGAAAAGATATATGAAGGCGGTCAATTCATTACTATTGACGCACCATTAGATAATATTCCTGTATTTTGTAAGGAAGGATCATATATTAAAAATTTATTAGTATAGTAGGTGAGATAAAAATGTATAAAATAGTTTTAGCATCACATGGAAATTTCGCTAATGGAATTTTAGATACAATTCATTTTTTCACAAAAGATACTGAAAATGTGTATCCAATAATATTAGATGAAAGTGGAATTGATAATTTTGAGAAAAAAGTAATTTCAGTATTCAATGATATTAAGGATTCTAATGTTCTTATATTAGTAGATTTATTTCATGGAACACCATTTAATGTTTGCACAAAAAATATAGGTCTAATAAAAGGAGAAGTTGATATATTAGCTGGAGCAAATGTACCAATTTTTCTAGATGCCTTATTAAATAGTTTAAGTATTTCAGTTTCGGAGGAAGTTGAGAATATTAAAAATATGAAAGTTGTAAATATTTTATCAGAAGAATTAAAAAATCAAACGAGTAACAATGAGGATGAATAAAAGGAGATGTGAGGATGGAAGTTCAAGCTTGGCAATTAATATTAATTGTTTTATATGGTTTTTTTATCAACTATGAAAAAAATAGTACTATGTTCGGTACATATCAACCTGTTACAGCAGGATTTATTGTTGGATTAATAATGGGTGATGTTAAGACGGGATTATTTATAGGTGGAACATTACAATTAATGTCCCTAGGTATAAGTAATTTTGGAGGGGCATCAATACCTGATTATCAAACAGCAAGTGTTGTTGCTACATTTATAACAGTTTCTACAGGACAAGATCCTAATGTTGGAATAACTATAGGTATCCCTGTTGCATTATTAATGGTTCAATTAGATGTATTAAGAAATACTATTGGTGTATGGCTAGCTCACAAAGCTGAAAGTTATGCAGATAAGAGACAATATAATGGTATTGCTAGAATGCAAATGCTAGGAGTAGCTTTAACTTGTGCCACTACAGGAGTTCCAATATTATTAGCAACTATATTTGGTCCAGATTTAGTAAATGCATTAATAAACAAAAGTCCAGAATGGTTATTAGGTGGACTTCAAGTAGCTGGGGGAATTTTACCAGCCGTTGGTATAGCTTTACTACTAAAAAATCTTCCTACAAAAGATTATTTTTCATATCTTTTAATAGGATTTGTAGTTACTACATATTTACAACTTCCCTTATTAGGAGTTGCACTTATAGCAGCAGCTATAGCATTAATTGAATTTAAGAGAGATAATGATAGAGAGGCTACAGTTATTTCTTCAGTAGGAGGTATGGATGAAGATGAGTAATAATGAACTTACACCAAAAAAAATACGTAGTAAAGTTTTATTAAGATGGATATTTACAAGCAGTGTATCATCTAACTATGAAAAAATGCAAGCTTTAGCTTATTGTTATGCAATATTGCCATTTTTAAAGTTTACATATAGAAATGATCCAGATGAATTACAAAATGCAGTTAAAAGACATTTACAATTCTTTAACACAAATCCATGGGTTGCGCCATATGTATTTGGTTTAAATATAGCTATTGAGGAGAAAGAAAAAAACAATGCTGCAGATGCAGTAAGCTCGATAAAGAGTGGTTTAATGGGACCTTTAGCAGGGTTAGGAGATAGCTTATGTGTTGTTATTCCTTGGACTATATTTGGAGCAATAGCTGCCAATATGGCTATAGAAGGAAATCCAGCAGGTATATTTTTGTGGATAGCTGTAAGTGTTGCTATAAAAATGCTTAGTTTCCCTTTATTTAAAGCAGGTTATTTTTCAGGAACTAAGTTAGTAAATGTTTTAGAAAGTAAAATGAAATCAATTACTAAAGCAACTTCTATTTTAGGATTAATGGTTGTAGGCGGACTTATGTCTACAGTTATAAGAGCAACTGTAGGTTTCAGCTTTATTCAAGGTGAAATTGAAATGACTGGACAAAGTATATTAGATCAAATAATGCCAGGCTTAATTCCAGCGGCTATAGTTGGACTAATGTACTACTTATTAGGTAAAAAAGTTAAACCAACATATTTAATATTATTAGTAATAGTAATGTCAATAATTTTACACACACTAGGAGTACTTGTTTAGGAGGAATAATGAGATGAAAGGTATAATTCATATAAGAATAGATGATAGATTAATACACGGTCAAGTTGCTACAATGTGGACAAACAACTTAGGAGCAACAAGAATTATGGTTATTAATGATGAGGTAGCTAATAATGATTTACAAAAATCGGTATTAAGAATGGCAGCTCCATCAAATGTAAGCACATCAATTATAACTAGAGAAACAGCATTAAAAAATATTTCTTCAGGGAAATATGAAGGACAAAAAGTGTTTATAGTTGTAAAATCACCATTAGATTTACTTTATCTTGTGAAAAATGGATTAGATATTAAGAAGATTAATGTAGGAAACATGTCTTCTAAATCAAACACAGAAGTTATAAGACCATCTATAAGTGTTACACCAGAAGAGAAGGAAGCATTTAAAGAATTAATAGATAGAGGAGTAGAAATTACAGCAATAATGACTCCTACAGATCCATTAGTTTATTTAAAAGAATATCTTTAAGAGGTAAGGGAGGCAATAAAGTCTCCCTAATTTATTAATTAATTAGGAGGATATTTTATGGAATATGTAATAGGTTTAGATTTAGGAACAGGCTCTATAAAGGGAATAGCTTTAGATAAGAATGGAGAAGTAGTATTAAAACATTCAGAAAGTTATCCTTTATACAATAATAGGGATGGACATTCCGAGCAAGACCCAGAGGATTGGTATAATGCTTCAGTTAAAGTTTTAGAAAAGATAACTAATAATTTAGGTGGAGATGGATTAAGAGCTATAAGTATATCAGGTCAAATGCATAGCTTAGTGTTATTAGATAATGAAAAGAAACCTATAAGAAGAAGTATTCTATGGAACGATACAAGAACAACTAAGCAATGCCAATATATAATGAATAACTTTGGAGAAAGAGTTATTGAGATTACTGGAAATAAAAGTCTTGAAGGATTTACATTACCAAAGGTTTTATGGATAAAAGAAAATGAACCCGAAAATTGGGAAAAGACTAAAAAGTTCTGTTTGCCTAAAGATTATTTAGTATTTAAATATACAGGAAATATTTGCACAGATATTTCAGATGCAGCAGGAACACAAATGTTAGACATTAAGTCAGGAAAATGGTCTAAGGAAATAGCAGAATTATTGGATTTAGATTTAGATAAATATCCAAAGATATATAATTCAACTGATTGTGTTGGAGAATTAAATAATGAATTAAAAGAAAAATTAAATGCTAAGGGTAGTATTAAAATATTCCCAGCTGGTTCTGATAATCCTTGTTCAGCTTTAGGATCAGGAATAATAAATAAAAATAGAGATTTATTAAGCATAGGAACTTCAGGTGTATATTTAAAATATGAAGAAGAGTATAAGAATTATGGTGGAAAACTTCATATGTTTAATAATGTTTTACCAAATAGCTGTTATTCAATGGGGGTAACTCTTTCAGCTGGAGATTCTTTAAGTTGGTTTAGAAATACCTTTGCAAAGGATAAAGATTTTAATGAATTGTTAAGTGGTATTTCAAGGGTTAAAGAAGGGGCTAATGGGTTATTATTTGCTCCATATATAGTTGGAGAAAGAACTCCTTATTCAGACAGTAAAATAAGAGGAACATTTATAGGTATAGATAAGAGTCATGATTTAGATCATTTTGCAAGAGCAGTAATTGAAGGAATAACATTCTCATTAAAGGATTGCTTTAGTATTTATGAAGATGATAGTGATAGAGAAATAATTTCAGTAGGTGGAGGAGCTAAATCTAAGGAGTGGCTTCAAATCCAAGCTAATATATTTAATAAGAAGGTAATATCTTTAAAAATAGAAGAAGGTCCTTCTCTTGGAGCTGCAATTATAGCTTCAGTTTCTTTAAATTGGTTTGATTCTTTCGAAGATGCTATAAAAGTAATAGTAAAAGAAAAAGAATGTTATTATCCAAATGAAGAAGTAGTAGAAAATTATAATGAGATTTATGCACGTTATAGAAGAGTGTATGAAAGTATAAAGAATATATAATATAAAGCTGAGGGAACTCAGCTTTTTTTTATAACATTATATATTGATAAACGATAAAAATATATTGATAAATATTAGTATAAGTGCTAGTATTGGTATAAGGGGTGAGAATTATGAAAAATAATAAAATGAAAATTGTATTAATAACTTATGATTTGTTCCTAGCATTAGGTGCAATATACCAAGGGCTTAGAATGGTACTTGGGAGATATGGAGAGTATCCACCAGAATGGTTAGATAGGGTTCCTTTTACAAGCTGGATTACTCCAGGAATTATTGCAATAATTTTTTATGGATTAGGTAATTTATTGGCAGGAGTTTTTACTTTTATTAAGGGAAATAGAGGAATAGAAATTTCATTTATTATGGGAGTAATATTTTTAGTAAGTTTGCTAATATCAATAAGAGTATTAGGTGATATATATTTAGCGACAGGTGAATTTATTATTCTTAGCATTATTCAAATAGTATTATCAATAATAACATTTATAGTATATAGGTTTAGAGAAAATAGTTCAGTATAGAAATTTTAAATAAACACTTGATTATATTATAAGTAGACGAGTAAATTGATTTTTATAAATTTTAGTATTATAATATTTAAATAAGATATAAAGAATTTTTGGGAATGAAGTTCTCCCGTGAGAAATCTAAACCGTCAAGTAAGACTAATGACTTCTATGATTTTAATCGTAGAGCCATAGTCTTTTTTTATTAGAAAGGTGGATTAAGATGAGAAATTTTAAATTAATAATTTGTACTTTTATAGTTTCAATTATAATGGGAATTATATCAGCAATATTTTTAAAATCATTAGAATTGGTTACAACACTAAGAGACAGTTTTCCTTATTTAATTTTTTTAATTCCTATAGTTGGAGTATTAACAGCATATACATATTCAAAATATGGAAAAGTATCTAATAGAGGAAATAACTTAATTATTGAAAGCGTACAAAAGGAGGTTAAAGTTCCTTTTAGAATGGCTATATTAACATTTATTTTTACTGTTTTAACTCATTTATCTGGAGGATCAGCAGGGAGAGAAGGTACAGCAGTTCAAATAGGCGGAGCATTAACTAATAAAATAGGTGATATTTTTAAGTTAGAACATAAAGAAAAGAGAATTTTAGTTATGGCAGGAATAAGTTCTGCTTTTGGCTCAGTATTTGGAACTCCACTTGCCGGAACCTTTTTTGGTATGGAGGTATGTTTTATAGGAAACCTTAGTTATGAAGCAATGATATATTGTTTTATTGGATCTTATGCAGCTAATTTTGTTACAGAATCAATAGGTATAAATCATGTAGGGCATATAATAAAATCAGTGCCAAATATTTCTTTATATACATTATTAATAGTAATAATATCTTCTATTTTATTTGGAATTTTTGGAAGACTATTTGCAAAAGGTATTCATTTAGTTAAAGGCTTTTACGGTAAAAATATAAAAAATAATATAAATAGAGCAATAATATCATCAAGTGTAGTTTTATTAGTTATTATAATATTTAAGTTATATGAATTTGAGGGACTAAGTACATGGCTTATTGATAGTGGTTTTTCAGGTGATGTAAATATGTTAGATCCAATAAAAAAATTAATATTAACTGTATTAACTTTAGGAGCTGGATTTCAAGGTGGAGAAGTTACTCCTTTATTTGATATAGGAGCTTCTTTAGGTGGTGCTATAGGTAACTTAACAAATATAGAACCATCATTATTAGCTGCTATTGGAATGATATGCGTTTTTGGAAGTGCAACTAATACACCAATTACAACTATTATGTTAGGAATTAATTTGTTTGGATCAGAAGCTGTTCCTTATTATATAATTGGAGCTTTTATTAGTTACTATGTAATAGGTCATAATGGAATTTATGGAGCACAAATTATTAATACTCCTAAGTTAAAAAATTTAGAAAAGCATAAAGGGATATCTTTAGAAAATATAGATAGATAATGTATAAGGAAGTGTTATACACTTCCTTATACATTATTAAAATTCTGATTGTCCTGTAGTTCTTGGGAATGGAATTACGTCTCTGATATTTGACATACCTGTAATATACATAATAAGTCTTTCAAATCCTAATCCAAATCCAGCATGCTTAGTTTCTCCGTATTTTCTAAGCTCTAAATACCACCAGTAATCTTCTTCCTTAAGTCCCATTTCAGCCATTCTCTTAGTTAGAATATCAATTCTTTCTTCTCTTTGGCTTCCTCCTATAAGTTCTCCGATTCCTGGAACTAGAAGGTCAGTTGCAGCAACTGTCTTTCCATCATCATTTAATCTCATATAGAAGGCTTTAATATCTTTTGGATAATCAGTTACGAAAACTGGTTTCTTAAAGTGTTCTTCAGTAAGATATCTTTCATGTTCTGTTTGAAGGTCAATTCCCCATTCAACTGGATATTCAAATTTCTTATCAGCTTTCTTTAATATTTCAACTGCTTCAGTATAAGTTACCTTTCCAAAGTCAGATGAAACTACATGGTTTAATCTATCTAGGATTCCCTTATCAATAAATTGATTAAAGAATTGCATTTCTTCTGGACATTCAGCTAAAACATATTCTAAAACATATTTAAGCATATCTTCAGCTAATTCCATATCATCTTGTAAATCAGCAAAAGCAATTTCAGGTTCTATCATCCAGAATTCTGCTGCGTGTCTTGCTGTGTTTGAGTTTTCAGCTCTGAAAGTAGGTCCAAAAGTATAAACGTTTCTAAATGCTAAAGCGTAACATTCAGCATTTAATTGTCCGGATACTGTAAGGTTACTTTCTTTTCCGAAGAAATCTTCTTTAAAGTCAATTGCTCCTTCTTCAGTTTTTGGAACATTGTGTAGGTCTAAAGTAGTTACTCTAAACATTTCTCCGGCACCTTCACAGTCACTTCCAGTTATTAATGGAGTATGAGTATAAACAAATCCTCTTTCTTGGAAGAACTTGTGTATAGCATATGCAGCTACTGAACGTACTCTAAATACAGCTGAAAATGCGTTACTTCTTGGTCTTAAGTGAGCTATAGTTCTTAAATATTCAAAAGTGTGTCTTTTCTTTTGAAGAGGGTAGTCTGAGCTAGACATTCCTTCAATTATAACTTCCTTAGCTTGAATTTCAAAAGGTTGCTTAGCTTCTGGAGTAGCAACTAAAGTACCAACAACAGTAATTGATGAACTAATAGGTAATTTTGAAACTTCTTTAAAGTTTTCAATTGTATTATCAAAAACAACTTGCACATTCTTAAAGAAAGTACCATCATTTACTTCAATAAATCCAAAAGCATTAGATGCTCTTAATGTTCTTATCCAACCAGAAACTTTAACTTCTTTAGATAAGTATTCTTCTTGATTTCTGTAAAGAGACTTTACATAAACAACTTTACTCATTTTCTTTCCTCCTAATTAATTTTGTATAATAAAAAAACCTCTCATCCCTAAAAAAGGGACGAAAGGATAATTTCGCGGTACCACCCAAATTGCTATAAAAATAGCCACTCATCTGACACTAATTAATGTCATTCAAAGTATAACGGTTTGAATCCGTCTAAGTCTACTTAAGTGAAAATTATAGTCACTTGTTCGGTTAGAAACTCAGAGATGTTCTTCACTAAAGGCTTCGTATAAGGCTCACACCATTCCTTACTCGCTAAAACTACTTCCATAAAGCTACTCTTCTCGTCATAGTAATAATAATATATGCATTTTATTAAGATTTTACATCAATTTACTAACATTTGCAACTTTAATTCATAAGATAATTTAAGGAAATAAATTAGGGGGAATAAAATGAGCAATAAAGATTTCTTAGAAGAAAAATTTATAGAATTAAATAAACTAAAAAGCATGATATTAACATATCCAGAAGAATATAAAGAAAATTTAGTAGATGTTATGGAGAAGGTATGCGACCAAATAGATGAATACCTTAGAAAAAATATTTAGAAAGATATATAAGTATAATATGTAGAATAAATTATAATTTAAATAATCCTCTACAAAGTTAATATGAAAATATAGAGGATTATTTAAGTATCAATTAAATATAATAAG